>JAVBYA010000390.1 GCA_030824295.1 Bacteroidota bacterium | reverse complement strand
TCGCTGACCAGGATGGCGTTGTTCTTCTTCTGCTTCACCAGGTTCACTTTGGCGACCATCTCCGGTTTCAGTTTTCCGTGCGGATTGGGGAGGAGGATCTCCACGGCCATGGTCCTGTTGGCGGCGGAGACGGTGGAACCGACGAACGAGACCTTCCCGTTCAGCTGTTCGCCCGGGACGGCATCGAAGGTGACCGAGACCGATGTGCCGACGCGGATCATGCCGGAGTACATCTCCGGGATCTCTCCCTGCACTTTGATGGTGGAGGTGTTCACCACGCGGGCGATCGGCAATCCGGGAGGAGCCATCTCGCCGACACTTGGTACGGTATTGTCCACCACGCCGTTGATGGGACTGCGGAGCTGCGTCCGTTCCCAGCGCGCTTTCATCAGGTCCATGTTCGCTTTTGCGGCATCACGTCCGTAGACCATATTCTTGTACTGCAGTTCGCTGATGCCCTGCTGTTCGTACACGGACTGCTGCTTCTCCACATTCAGCTGAGCCATTTTATACTGCGCTTCCGCTGCCTCGTAGCTCGCTTTGATCACCTCATCCTTCAGAATGACGATGATCTCCCCGACGCGCACCCGTTCGCCCTTCTTCTTCTTCCATTCCTTGACGATCCCTCCTTCTTCCGGACTCATCAATACATCCTCGAACGCTTTCACGGTGCCGGAGATCTGGATGCCGTCGATCATCACCGACGGTGCCACGTTCTGCACGGTGATGTTCACCGGCTGGACCGCCTGCGGTGCGGGAGCGGTCTCGGTCTTCGCGCAGGAGAAGAGTCCGGCAGTAAGAATGATGATGAACAGCATGAGTGGTGTGTGCATGATCTGTTTCATATTGGTATCCCTATGATATGGTGTCAATGAAATTTCTGTATCGATCGGAACCGTGCGGTCCTCGCACGTCATTCTTCTTCGGCGGCATATGCCGGCAGACGGCCCAGCATGGAATCGAGTTCGGATGCAGCGACCAGATAATCGTAGATGGACTGCATGCGGTTCACTTTCGCCTGGGATAGGGCCAGCTGCGCATCGTTCACTTCCAGCTGTGTGGCAGCATTGGCCAGATACCGTGCGGTCACAATGGCATAGCCGCGCTCTGCGGTCTCAACGGTCCGTTCCTGACCTTCGATCCGCTTCCGCGCCTGTCGCAGCGTTCCGACAAGGGAACGGATCCCCATCTGCAGATTCCGTTCCAGACTCCGTTTCTGTTCCTCCGTTTTCTGCCGTTCCAATTGCGCTTGTTCAACACGGGCATTGGTCTGCAGACCCTGGAACAGGTTCAGGGAGAAATTGAGCCCTACCTGCGCCGTTTTATAGAAATCATTCGTCGAGATGCGGTAATCATCCTTGATGGCGGTGTAGGAATACGAACCGTATGCAACGATGGTCGGCAGATAGTTCGCCCGTTCGGCGTTCAGCGAGGCACTGTTCAGTTCGATCTGATGCCGCATGATACTCAGGTTGGGGTTCGACTCCAGCACGGCGCGGTCCGCAGAGGCGATGATCCCTTCATCCACTTCCTGCAGCAGCAGGGCATCCACCGGCATCACGGCAATGGAATCGCCGATCCCCATCGTGTTGCGGAGGTTATCCACAGCGAGTCCGAAGTTCGTCTCGCTCTGCATCACCACCGGACGGAGATTGTCCACGCCGACGGTCGCGCGGAGTTCATCGTATTCGGAGACGATCCCCTGCGCGCGGAGCAGCCGGACATTCTTCAGATTGTCCTCCGCATTCTTCAGATTGGACTGCATCATGGTGAGCGCTTCACGCGCCAGCAGTGCGCCGAAGTACGCCTTGCGGACCTTGGCGACCGTCTCCACTTTCTTCTGCCGGTACACGTCCCGCGCCAATTCGGAATAGACCGCTGCCGCACCCACACCGACGAAGACCGAACCGTTGAAGAGGATCTGCCGGACATTCAGCGCTGCATTGGCGCTGTTCGTGGGGGACATGGAAAAGGGGAGTTCGATCAGCTGTCCGGTGGGACGCGGAACCCGTGCCGTGGAATCCATCAGCTTCACCAGCGGATAGTAGATCGCGTCCGGAAAATAGCTCTTCGGTTTCTCAACGACGTGGTTGAATGTTCCGCTCAGTTCCACGGTCGGCATCGTGTACCCCCACGCCTCATTCACGCGTGCGTCGGACCGCATCACTTCCAGCCGTGCGGACTGGAGGTCCGCATTGTGCTGCACGGCCAGCCGGACGGCGGCATCGATGGTGAGCGGTGTGCCGGCCGTATCGGCGGTCTGGGACAACAGCAGCGGTGCGGCGGAACAGAGAAGGATGATCAGAAGGATTCGTTTCATGGGTGCCTCGTGTTAAGACTGCAGTTCTGAAAGTTCTTTTTTTCCGGCGTCGGTCATTACCGATTCCAGCAGCAATATATTGGAGACGCGCAGTGTGTGCTCCAGGTCCACGGTCAGTTTCTGCCGGAAGAGTTCCCCCTGGCTGTCGATGCGCATCATCAGGGACGATGCGCTGGTCCAGAGTACGATGACGATCTCGATGGGGCGCAGTTCGGTCCGGATCCGTCCTTCCGCTCTCCCGCGTTCGAGTACACCGGTCGCCAGCGACCAGAGTGATTCATTGCACCGGTCGCAGGCGGTCATCATCTCTTCGGAGACCTGTTTATGGAATTGCGGGGTGTTGAAGAAGTGGAACATCCGGAAGTAATTGCGGTGATGCTCAAAGAACCGGACGAAGGTGTTCGTCAGTTCGGCCAACGTTCTCACTGTGCTGTAATGCTGAGCGATGACCTCCTCGAACATTCCGCGGAGCAGAACGAGACCGCGCATCATCACAGCGAGGTAGAGGTCCTCTTTGCTGCGGTAATAGAGATAGAGTGTCCCTTTGGCGAGTTCAGCGTGTTCAGCGATATCATCCATGGTCGCGGTAAGGAGTCCTTTTTCAAAGAAGACCTTTTGTGCGGCATCGATGATCGATTCCTTGCGGCTCTCTTTTTCCCGTTCCTTGCGTTCGACGGTTCCCATAACGAATACTGAGACGTGGAACAATGAAATGACCGTTGGTCATAAACTACACACAAGTCTTGCGAGAATTGCAATAGTAAGCAAGGGAAAAAACGGCGAAATTTTGCAGAAATCAAGACATTTCAGTCTTGGCAAAACAGACAGGAAATCGGAAGTAAAGAATGGCAGGACTCGTCGGCGTTCAGCGGAACATCATTGCTCGTTCATCATCTCTGCAATACGGACGTTCTCGCGGAGCAGATAGAAGATCCCAATGGTGAGGGTGCAGAAATATCCGATGGCATGTGTGTAGATCACATAGGCAACGGCGGAACGTTCATTCACGTGGAACACGCTGGTGAGCGTATAGGAGATGAAGCTGTGATAGGAGCCGATGCCGTTCGGGGTGGGAACGGCGGCGGCGATACCGTTGGAGAGCTGCAGAGTGGCGGCGGCGGTCATCGTCAGGTGCTGCATATCGAACATGCGGAACGGAAGATAGAGCAGCACGATATACGTGAACCAGATGGAGAAGGTGAGCAGCGCGATGATGCCGTAATTCTTCCCCATGGTGCTCGCTTCGAATCCCTTCAGGAAGTTCCCGATGAGCTCTGTGATGCGGGGACGAAGCCGCTGCGGGAAGAGCGGCACGAGCCGTTTGAGGAGTGCGAAGATGATGCTCGACCGGAGGAAGAGGGTGACGAAGAGCAGCAGCAATCCGACCACCAGCATATAGAGCACCCATCGCGCCTCATGCGGGATGTGGAACCACTGCTCGAGCGGACCGATGTTCAGTACCGCCACAACACAGAGGACCGATGCGAAGCTTATGAAATCCAGGATCCGTTCCAGGATGACGGTGCTGAAAACGGCGGAGGTCGGGACATGCATTTTCCGGCCGAGCACAAACGAACGGGCGATCTCGCCGGCGCGGGGGACAAGTCCATTGATCATGAAGCCGATCATCAACGCAGAGAAGGCGGAGTGGAGCGAGACATCTTTCGCGACCGGCTCCATCAGATACCGCCAGCGGACGGCGCGGAGCAGATGAGAGAAGGTCTGGAGAGCGAAGAGTCCGGCCAGCCATGCGAGCGGCAGCTGCAGAAGTGTCTGCAGAAGTCCGCTCATATCCCGTTCATGGAACGCCAGCCAGAGAAAGAACGCTGTGACGGTGAGACTCGCAGCCAAACGGAGAAGGAACGTTCGCTTGTTCATGGCCGTGTGCGCTCAGCGCGCCGAGACCCTGTTGGTGAGCGTGACAAGGTCCGGATGCGCAGGATTGATCCCCTGTAATGTCTTAAGGGATGCTGCGGCATCTTTCATCTGTCCAAGCGACAGGTACGCTTTGACCGTGCGAACAAGCAGTTCCTGGTCCTGCGGATACATCGCCAGTCCTTGCCGGGCAACGGCAAGAGAGACCTCTGCGCTGTCGTTCCACAGCTGCACATCGGCGAGGGCGATATACGCATCCACGTACGTCTCATCCCGCTGGAGGACGTTCCGGAACAGCCGCTTCGCCGTTTCGTACTCTTTGTTCCATGCATAGGTGCGCCCGAGCAGCGTCCGCACATCATTGTAGTTCGGCGCAGCGGCCAGGATGCGGCGGCAGATGAGCCGGGCTTCGTCCGTCTCTTTTGCGAAGGCCTTCTCTCGCGCCAGTTTGAAGAGCTGGTCCATATCCAGTCCGAGCGAGTCGATCCGTTTGAAGGCGAGGATGTCCTCGGGAGTGATGTCGTCATCCATCAGCGCTTCGGTCTGCGGGTAGAGTTTGTTCTCGTCGATGACGTATTTATTGATCTGCTTGAATCGGTCCAATTTCGATTTTACGGCAGCATATGCTGCGTCATCCTGAATCTCTTCCAGATCCATATCCTCCCGGAGGACGAACAGCTGCTCGCCGGAGATGAAGCGGCTGCTGTCCAGATAATCGGCGATCTCCTCTTTGACCCGCATGAACGGAATGGAGTGGATGTTCCGGAATCCGCGGGCCGTATCGATCCCGTCCCCCAGCCAGTGGGCTGTGGATGGGATCCGGAGGCCGTGATTGGCCTTCATATATGCCAGGATCGTCGGCGTAACGTCCAGATGCGAGGAGACGGAAGAGAACCGGACCGGCTCCTTCACCATCGGGGAAAAGATGATGAGCGGAACGTGATACCGGTCGATCTTCGTGGCGGACGGTATCGGAATGATACGATGATCGCCGGTGATGATGAACAGCGTATTGGCGTAATCGGGACGCAGCGCATACTGGGCCATCAGGAACCGGACCGCATCATTGAAATAGAGGAGACTGGCGAACTGGTCCCGGTATGTGTACCACCGTTCCCGTTGTTCCGGCGAGAGATCCATTGCCGTCACCTTCGACGCGAACTGCTTCAAATAATATCCGCGGTTGGGAGGGATGAACGGTTCGTGGGTGCTCATCGTGAGATAGATATCCATCCGGGGACCGGGACGCTGATCGGCGAGCAGGTCGATCGCCTTGCGGAACACATCGCCATCCGGATAGCCCCAGGTGAACCCGCTGGCATCCCCGGCCGCTTTGTGATAGGTCTCGCCGAATTTGGACTCGTCCATGATCAGGTCGACCTGTTCCCGTTCCAGGAAGACATCCTTCTTGTC
>JAVBYA010000382.1 GCA_030824295.1 Bacteroidota bacterium | reverse complement strand
TGTACACCTTCCCGTTCGTGGTGAAGAAGAGTTCCGGCAATCCGCTTCTGCCGAACCTCGCCGTCACGAAGAACGCGGTATCGTCATTCCCGGCACAGATCACGGATGAGACCGATACCGCCCGGTTCACCATTGTCTACGGCAATACCGGCGCGCTCGTCAATGACAGTATCTCCATCCTGATCAAACATCTCTACCAATCTGCGACACTCCGCGAATATCATCTCCGCAGGAAATATCCGGTATCGTACGATACGATCCGCATCGACGTCCCGGTCGGGAAACGGGGCGGAGCACATCAGCTCTCCGTCGAACTCGATAATACCGGGCTCATCCTAGAATCGTCCGAGTCGGACAATCTGTATGACCATTATTTCACGGTGGTCACGACCGAGTTCAAGGTGCTCTTCCCGATCAGCACCTCCATCGGGTTTGTGGACAGGATCATCTTCCTGAATCCGACGGCCGGTTCTGCCCCCTCCACTCCGGTCACCTTGCAGCTGGATACCGTAGCCGCGTTCAGTGCACCGCTCACGGTGAATGCAGTGATGCAGCAATTCTCGACCGCCATCCCGCTGCCGAACTTGAAACGGTCACAACGGTATTTCTGGCGTGTGAAGAGCTCCGGCGGCACACAGGATTGGTCCACCGGTTCGTTCTATTCAGGTGATACGTCCGTATCAGCCATCGGACAGCTGGATTCCGTCGGATGGTCCGCCAATCGCTTCGTCCGTGCCGCATTCCAGCCGGACAGCGGCGCACGCATCATCGATTCACGGTTCACCATCTCCGCCAGTTCCGCCGGTTTCAGTGACGGCAACACCGGAGCGGTATTGGTGAATGGGGTGAACATCATCACTCCCATCCTCGGCAGCGGCCACCATGTGATCGTGTTGGATACCGCGGACTATCAGCCGACTTCGCTCCGCAGATTCGACCTCGCCGCGGACGCAGCGCAGGCAGATTCACTGACGCAGTTCATCGCTGCCATACCGAACGGACGCATCGTTATCGATGTGGTGGTGGATGAAGGATCGAACAATCTACAGCCCGCCACGCGAACAGCGCTCAAATCCATCGGCAGTGCATTCATCGATCAGCTGGCATTCCGCGATTCATGGACGATCATCGGCCGTAAAGGCGCGGCTGCAGGAACGGTGCCGGAGATGCGTAAAGCGCAGGGGAGCGGAGCAGCGGCAGCAGAAACGACCGTCGTCCGGCAGGAGCGTTCCGGTTCCATCGAAACACCTCTCATCGGTCCGTTCACATCACTGGGGGATCTGAAATTGAACAGCACGGTCCCGCCCGGCGCGCAGCTCACGGTGAAGTTCATCGGCGTAGCGCCGAACGGTTCGTATGATACACTGGTCAGTGTGACGAATCAGTCCACGGTACCGTTGAGCACCATCGATACGCGCAAATACACGAACGGAAAACTTCTCTTTATCTTCACTGCGCCTCCGTTGCCGGCAGCGTTCCGCGCCGCCCGCAGGAGTGCCGTATCCGGTTCGCCCGCTGTGAAAGGATGGTCCATCGCGGCAGCAGCAGGGATCGAACTGGCACTTTCGTCCGCATCCTCGACCATTGACCGCACTCAAGTGATGGAAGGGGAATCGATCACGTTCACCGGGACCGTGTATAATGTGAGTGCTGCATCTGCGGACAGTGTCGTGGTGCAGCTGAAGAGCACTTCCGCCGGCATCGATCAGGTGCTCAAACAGCAGCGGTATCTCAGTATCCCGGCCGGGGATTCCATCCGCTTCACATACGAGCTCAATACCCGCAACAGGGCGGGGAGTCATGCCTTCACATTCGAGATCGATCCGTTGGACAGCCTGGCGGAGCAGACCAGAGAGAACAACAGTGTATCTGTTCCCTATGTCGTCACCGCGGACAGTCTGAGGCCGACCATTCAGGTGACATTCGACGGACTTCCCGTGCTGAACGGCGACCTCATTGCTGCCCGTCCTGTCGTCCTGATGCGATATACCGACAATAATCCCAGCGCCATTCTCCCGGCAGATACGTCGAATTTCATCATCAAACTGAACAACAAGACCGTGCCCTTCATTGATGGTACTGCCCAGCTCCTTCCGTCATCCACTGCCGGCAGGGCCGATGTGCGGTGGACCCCGGAGCTTCCCGGCGGCGAGAACATCATCAGTCTCTCTGCGCGTGATATCTCCGGCAACGGTTCCGATACCCTCGTGCTCTATCTGAACACCGCGTCGCAGCTGGGACTGCTCGATGTCTTCAATATCCCCAATCCATTCCACAGCACAACGACATTCACATTTACGATCGCTTCTCCGTCAACGCCGGATGAGGTCACCATCAATATCTACACGGTGGCCGGCCGGATGATCCGTCAGTTCACCGCACCGGGGATCATCGGCTTCAACAAAGTGCATTGGGACGGACGGGACAATGACGGCGACGAATTGGGGAACGGTGTGTACTTCTACAAAGTGACCGTGAAACAGGGAGGGACGCAGGTGGAAGGGATCTCGAAACTCGTGAAGATGCGCTGAGCATCCGCCGTACACAATACATACAGGGAATGAATGAACTACTATTTGTTAAAAACAGAACCGACAGAATATTCGTTCGACGATCTGATGAAGGACGGGAAGGCGGTTTGGAGCGGTGTCTCTGCCGCTCCGGCGCTGATCCATCTCCGCGCAATGAAGAAGGGGGACCGGGCATTCATCTACCATACGGGGAAAGAGAAACAGATCGTCGGTACCGCTGCGATTGTTGCCGGACCGTATCCTGACCCGAACGAGAGCGATCCGAAACTGGTCGTTGTCGAGATCAAAGCAGAACAGCGGCTGCTGCACCCTGTACCGTTGTCCCTCATCAAATCCACCAAAGCCTTGGCGTCGATGCCGCTCGTCCGCATCGGCCGCCTCTCCGTTCAGCCGGTCACGCCGAAAGAATGGGAAACGATCACCGCATTGAGCAAGGAGTCCGTATGATACAGCGTTTCATTCCGTTCCTCATCATCACTGCCCTTGTCCTTTCCGGATGTTCGGAACCGTCCGGTGAACCTACGGTGCTTGCACCGGTGAAGGAGCTGAAGAAGAAGTATGCTCCGGACAAACGGACCGCCGTCTTCTCTGTGGTCACGTACGAGAAGGGGAAGGACCTCGTTGTGGTCGGCGAGGTGGACCAGCAGGAAGCGAAATCGGAATTGCTCGAAAAGCTGAAAGAACTCTATCCGTCGGTCATCGACAGTGTGACGGTGCTCCCGGCGAAGGAACTCGGCGAGAAGATCTGGGCGATCGTCAACGTCAGCGTTGCCAATATGCGCAGCGAACCGGCGGAGAGCGCAGAACTCGGGTCGCAGGTGCTGATGGGGAACGTCGTCAGGGTCCTGAAGAAGAAGGGGGGATGGGCGTACATCCAGTCCCCGGATAAATACCTGGGGTGGGTCGATACGGACCAGATCGTTGTTGTGAACGAACGGACAGTGGAGGATTGGAACGGTATCAGTGCGGTGTTCGTCACCGGAATGAACGGTACGATCTATGAAGGAATGACAACATCATCGATGCCGGTGTCCGATGTGACCGCCGGAGCGGTGCTGAAACGTATCGGTGGAACGGAAGAATGGACCGTGGTTGCTCTCGCCGACAGCCGCCGAGGGTATATCCGCACAGATATGCTCATAGAGAAACGACATTGGGGAACGGTGCTCGTCCCGATACCGGATACCGTCGTGAAGACCGGCAAACTGTTGAAAGGTGTTCCATACCTTTGGGGCGGGACCTCTCCGAAGGGAGTGGACTGTTCCGGATTCACGCGGACGGTCTATCTGCTGAACGGTGTGCTGCTGAACCGTGATGCGAACCAGCAGGCGGAACAGGGGCAGCCGGTGGAACCGGGGAAGGATTTCGAGAATCTGAAGAAAGGGGACCTGCTCTTCTTTGGCAGGGCGGCGGGGAACGGCAAACCGGAACGGATCGTGCATGTCGGCATCTACATCGGGAACAAACGGTACATCCACTCTTCCGGCATGGTCCGGATCAACAGTTTTGATGAAGCAGAGAAGGATTTCAACAAGTATAATCTTGAACGGTTCGTCCGGGCCCGCCGAATCATCACGTCCACACCGCATGTCACGGAGATGAAGATGCAGTAGGGTACTGTCCGATCTGCAAAGATCGGTATGTTGATGCTGTAACATGGTGTTTTGTATTTGTTCTTTGGTGTTTACATCGTAAGATTTGCTTTATTTTGGATTATCGATGTTTGGAATTTGGTAATTGGAATTTGGTGCCTGTTGGCAAGTTCTTGCCAGCTGCAATTTGTACTGTGTAATTTGTAATTATTATATGTCCCTCCGTTTCCTCTTCATCGATTTCAACGCGTATTTCGCTTCGGTGGAGCAGCAGGAACAGCCCTCCCTTCGCGGCAGACCGGTCGTTGTCCTTCCGGTGATGGCGGAGAATACCGCCTGCATCGCCGCCAGCTATGAAGCGAAGAAGTTCGGCATTAAGACCGGCACCACCGCGAAGGATGCCCGGAATCTCTGTCCGGAGGTCACCATCCTCGCCGCACGTCCTCCTCTTTATGTTCAATACCATCAACGGCTCATCGCTGCGGTGGAACGCTGCGTTCCGGTCCATTCCGTCCGCTCCATCGATGAGATGGCCTGTACGCTCAGCGGAAGTCAGCAGCAGAAGGAGAACGCCGTCGCTCTGGCGCAGCAGGTAAAGAAGGCGATCGCGGACGATGTGGGGGAATTGATGCGTGCCTCCATCGGCATCGCGCCGAATATCTTCCTGGCGAAGACCGCGTCGGATATGCAGAAACCGAACGGACTGGTCGTGATCGAACAGCATGAACTGCCGTCAGTGCTCTACCGGCTGGAACTGCAGGACCTGACCGGCATCGGAAGGAACATGGTGAAGCGGCTCTACCGGCACGGCATCTATACCGTGGAGGAACTCTGCCGGGCGGAGAGGGAACAATTACGGCTGGTGTGGGGCGGGATCGAAGGGGAGAGGATGTACGAACGGCTCCGCGGCATCGAGCCGCCGGTGCCGGAGACACATCACACCTCGGTCGGACACTCGCACATGCTCACGCCGAAGGAACGGAACATCGCCGGTGCGACCGCCGTGATGCACCGGATGCTCCAGAAATCGGCCATGCGCCTGCGCAATATGAAATGCCGGACCACAACGCTCGTTGCGGGCATCCGCTATTACAACAGTCAGAGCTGGAACGATTCCATCACCATCACCGAAACATCGGACACGGTGCAGCTGACGCAGGCACTGACCGCGATGCTGGAACGGAGGCCGGAAATGCGCGAAACACCGCTGCAGGTCTCTGTGACACTGCTGAACCTCTCGCCGGAAAGCGGGCATACACCGTCGTTGTTCGAGAATGAGGACCGTTCCTCTGCGCTGAATGCTGCGGTGGACGAACTCAATCTTCGCTTCGGCAAACAGGCGCTCTATTTCGGCGAAGCGCATTCGGCTTTGGACTCATCGCCGGCGCGCATCGCATTCCATCATATCCCGGACATCGAACTGGAGGACGGGAAGGGGGGACGGCCGAAGAAAGGGAAGAAGAAGAAGCCGGAACCGCCGCCGGA
>JAVBYA010000402.1 GCA_030824295.1 Bacteroidota bacterium | reverse complement strand
CTGATCGGCGATGCGACCAAAGCGAAGCAGAAGCTCGGCTGGGAAGCGACAACGAAATTCGCGGACCTGGCGCGGCTGATGGCGAAAGCAGACCTTGAACTGGTAAAGAAGCGGGGATACTGATTTGGAAAAGAACGCGAAGATCTATGTTGCAGGGCACCGCGGCCTCGTCGGTTCCGCGATCGTGCGGCTTCTGCAGCAGCAGGGCTATACAAACCTTGTGTACCGAACGCATGCTGAACTCGATCTGTCGGATCAGGCGGCAGTGAAGTCGTTCTTCGAGAACGAGCGGCCGGAGTATGTTTTCCTTGCGGCGGCAAAGGTCGGAGGTATCCATGCGAACAATACCTATCCGGCGGAGTTCATCTACCAGAATTTGGCGGTACAGAACAACGTGATCCATTTCTCGTATCTCACCGGGGTCAACAAGCTCTGTTTCCTCGGCAGTTCCTGTATCTATCCCAAATTGGCGCCGCAGCCGATGAAGGAGGAATATCTGCTGGACGGGAAGCTTGAGCCGACCAATGAACCATATGCCATCGCGAAGATCGCCGGCATCGAAATGGCCCGATCCTACAACCGTCAATACGGGACAAATTACATCTCGGTGATGCCGACGAACCTCTACGGCCCGAACGATAATTTCGATCTGCAGAATTCGCATGTGCTGCCGGCGCTCATCCGGAAGTTCGTGGAGGCGAAGGAGCAGAATGCCCCATCCGTCGTGCTCTGGGGAACGGGCCGGCCGAAACGGGAGTTCCTGTACGTTGATGATATGGCGGATGCCTGCATCTACTTGATGGAAAATTACAACGGCAATGATTTCTTCAATATCGGGACCGGTGAGGATGTGACCATCCTCGAAGTGGCGGAGAAGATCAAAGCGATCGTCGGATTCACCGGGGCGCTCGAGTTCGATGCATCCAAGCCGGACGGGACACCGCGCAAATTACTCGATGTTTCCCGGATCAATGCGCTGGGATGGAAAGCCCGGGTCCCGCTGGAGCAGGGGCTGAAACGTGCCATCGAATGGTACATCAAGAACAGGAAATAGCAACGTCTTCGGCAGTGATTTCATTGTTGAACTCCTGTCGAATTTATCGTATATTTATCCGTTGATGTTATTCGTTGGGATTTTTGCGACACAAAACACGTCACAACGAACGGTATATTGTTCCAGCGTGATATACATGGGGCTGTAGCTCAGTCCCGCCGAAATTTAAATTACAAGGCGGGATTTCGCGGTGCAAACAACGCACCGCTCAATTTGAGATACAGTTCTCTTGTGAGAGGTAAATATTTGGGGCTGTAGCTCAGTTTGGGAGAGCGATTCGTTCGCAACGAATAGGTCGTCGGTTCGATCCCGATCAGCTCCACTGATCGCTGAATATTGACTCACGTTTCTTCCTGAAATCCGCACTTTTGTTCTTTCTACATACGGTCCAAAATTTTTTTGCCAAGCCCTGTACAACTTTATGTTGGACAACCCTGCCAGGTCCGGAAGGAAGCAACAGCCTCCAAAGCAGAGTGTGATACAGTAAGCTTGGCATTTTTATTTCCCCCGCCTCCGAATCTTACCTTGCACACCATACTAACTTTTCGTAAATTTCAAGTAATTTGTGAGCAAAAGGCAGTAATTATCATATAATTTGCCTGTCTGTTGCTCCGGTAATTCGGCATCTGTGCGGCGGCAGTACAAGTGTATATCCCAAAACGTGGGATCTATTCTCTAATATATACAGTAACACGACGAGTCCTTAGTGATTAGTTGCCTGTGTGAAAGGTTGTTGTAATAATGAAAAAAGAAATATTGATCAATACGGTCGGTAACGAGATCCGTATCGCTATCACCGAAGAAGGTAGATTAGCGGAATTATTCGTTGAAACTCCGGAAAAAGAACGTATGGTCGGGGACATCTACTTTGGCAAGGTCGCCAAAGTGATGCCCGGGATCCAGGCCGCATTCGTGGATATCGGATTGCCGCAGGATGCTTTCCTCCATTTCTCTGATGTCAGTGACGTGCAGGACGAGTATAATGCAATGCTGGACGACGAGGATGAGGACGATGAAGACGGAGATGAAGAGAGTGAAGCGCCCCGTCAGCCGAAGCCCAAACAAGAGAAGAAACCCCGCGAAGAACGCCGGAAACAAGTGAATCTCCAAAAAGGTCAGGAGATCATCGTTCAGGTCACCAAAGAACCGGTCGCAAAAAAAGGGGTCAGGGTTACGTCGCAGGTATCGCTTCCCGGAAGATTCCTGGTCCTGCTGCCGTTCGACGGCAAGGTCGGTATCTCCAAGAAGATCAGCAGTTTCAAAGAACGCCGCCGCTTGCGCCGGCTTGTTCGAAGCATCCTTCCTCAGGGATTCGGCGTCATCGTCCGCACCAATGCGGAGAATCAGGATGAAAAACTCTTCTTGAACGACCTGGAATCCCTGCTGGCTTCGTGGCACGACATTGAAAAGAGCGCGAAAGAGGAGCAGCCGCCGGCACTGATCTATAAGGACATGGCGACCACCTCGAGCGTCATTCGGGACCTGTTCAGCGAACAGGTGGAACGGGTCGTTACGGATGATAAGCGGCTCTTCAAAGAGATCAAGGGGTATGTGAAGGTCTTCTCGCCGGAGATGGCGGACCGTGTGGAGTATTACAGCAAGCGTGAGCCGATCTTCGATTCGTTCGGTATAGAGAAAGAGATCCAGACCCTGCTCGTCCGCAAGGTGTGGCTGAAGCACGGCGGATACATCATCGTCGAGCAGACCGAAGCGATGGTGGTGATCGACGTGAACAGCGGGCGGTATGCGGCAAGCAAGGAACAGGAAGAGAATTCGCTTCGGACCAACCTGGAGGCTGCGCGGGAGATCTGCCGTCAGATCCGGCTGCGGGACCTCGGCGGTATCATTGTGATCGACTTCATCGACATGCTGGATGACCGGAACAAGAAGAAGGTCTATGATGAAGTGAAGAAGGAGTTCAAGCGCGACCGTTCCAAGCATACGATCCTTCCGCTGACCGATTTCTGTCTTATGCAGATTACCCGTCAGCGCCAGCGTCAGAGCATCATCCACAGCTTCACAGAGCCGTGCCCGGTGTGCGGCGGAACCGGTACCATCCAGTCCAAGACCACCATCCTGAGCCACATCGAACGCTGGCTGCGCCGGTACCGTGCGGAAGGGAATGAGTTCCGCATCCATCTGCGCGTTCACCCCGGCATGGCGGAATATATCACCATTGGATTCTTCAGCCGTCTGTGGCAGCTGCGCATCAATTCCATGAAGTGGGTCACCATCGAAGCGGACAAATCGCTGCCGATCGACGAGTTCCGTTTCGTGTCCGTGAATCAGGACAAGGACATCACTGCAGATTTCTTAAACTAGGAGCATGATATGAAATTCTTCATCGATACGGCGAACCTTGCCGAGATCAAAGAAGCGAACGACATGGGCGTGCTGGACGGCGTCACCACCAATCCTTCGCTTGTAGCGAAAGAAGGGAAGGAGTTCTTCCCGCTGCTGAAGGAGATCTGTACTCTGGTGAACGGACCGATCAGCGCAGAAGTGGTGTCGACCGATTTTGCCGGCATGATGAAAGAAGGGAAAGAGCTGGCGAAGATCCACGACAACATCGTCGTCAAACTGCCGTTGATCAAAGAAGGATTGAAAGCAGCGAAAGCGTTCCATTCCGAAGGGATCCGGACGAATGTGACACTCTGTTTCTCTGCGAATCAGGCATTACTGGCTGCCAAAGCGGGTGCAACGTATGTGAGTCCGTTCGTGGGACGCCTGGACGACATCAGCACGGACGGCATGCAATTGATCGAACAGATCGTGACCATCTACAACAACTACGGTTACGAAACGGAAGTGCTTGTGGCAAGCGTACGTCATCCCATCCATGTGATGCAGGCGGCGCTGATGGGAGCCCATGTCTGCACGATGCCCTTCAAAGTGATCGATCAGCTGGTGAAGCATCCGCTCACCGACAGCGGTCTCGAGAAATTCCTGGCGGACTGGAACAAAGGACAAAAGAAATGAAACGGACCCCTTTCTTTGAACAGCATCAGCAGGCGGGAGCAAAGATCGTCCCGTTCGGCGGTTTTGAGATGCCGGTGCAGTATGCCGGCATCATGGAAGAGCACAAGACCGTCCGCACAGCGGTCGGCGTCTTCGATGTCTCCCATATGGGGGAATTCTTCGCACAGGGGCCGAACGCACTGTCGTTCCTGCAGTCCATCACTGTGAATGATGTTTCAAAACTGACCCCGGGCAAAGCGCAATATTCCGCCATGTGTTATGAGGATGGCGGCATTGTGGACGATCTTCTGATCTACATGCTTGCCGATCAATCATACATGATCGTGGTGAATGCCGCGAACATCGACAAGGATTGGGCCTGGATGCAGCAGCATTGTCCGGCCGGCGTCACCTTTGAGAACAAGAGCGATGCGACCGCGCTGCTGGCGGTGCAGGGTCCTCGATCACTGGCAACGATGCAGAAACTGACCAGTGTCGATCTATCGGTCATTCCGTACTATGGTTTTGTCCGCGGAACGCTGGCAGGGATCGACATGACGATCTCCCGCACCGGATATACCGGCGAACTGGGGTTCGAGATCTATTTCGGCGTGGAGCATGCTGCATCCGTATGGAAGTCCGTGTTCGATGCCGGTAAGGAATTCGGGATCGCACCGATCGGACTTGGAGCGCGCGATACGCTGCGGCTGGAGATGGGGTATTGTCTGTACGGGAATGACATCGACCAGACCACGAATCCGATCGAAGGGGGGCTGGGATGGATCACGAAGCTTGCCAAAGGGGATTTCATCGGCAAGACGGTCATTGAACGGTGCAAAGCGGACGGCGCGAAACGGAAATTGGTCGGGATGATGCTGAAGGAGAAAGCGGTGCCTCGGCACGGGTATCCGCTTCTGGTGAATGGCGAGAACGTCGGCGTTGTAACGAGCGGAACCTTCTCTCCCTCGCTGGAGAAAGGTATCGCGATGGGGTATGTGGCACGCCAGCATGCCGAAATAGGAACGACACTGCAGATCGATGTGCGGGGAAAAGCCCTGGATGCGACGATCGTGGCACTGCCGTTCCTGAAAAAATAGTTGTGTCTGTTCTTCTGGGGAATCCACTATGAAAATCGAGGTCTTCTTTTCACCGTCGCAGATCGATGATCTGTTCCTCCGCGACAAGAACGTCGTGGTCATCGATGTGCTGCGGGCGAGTACCACCGTCATCACTGCGCTCAACAACGGAGCGAAGGAGATCATCCCGGTGAACACCATCGAATCCGCGGTGAAGGTCTCCGGCAACCTGTTCGGCGATGTGGTGCTGCGCGGGGGTGAACGGAACGGGAAGATCATCGAAGGATTCAATCTCGGCAATTCGCCGTTCGAGTATTCGGAAGAAGCGGTTCGGAACAAGTCCATCATCTTCTACACCTCCAACGGAGCGCCGGCCATGTGGAAGGCGCGGTACGCGAAGAACATGATCATTGCCGGTTTCGTGAACATGTCCGCCGCGGTGAAGCGCATCATGGAGCTGAAGGATGACGTGTTCATCCTCTGCGCCGGCAAGCATACACAGTTCTGCGTGGAGGATGCGGTCTG
>JAVBYA010000392.1 GCA_030824295.1 Bacteroidota bacterium | reverse complement strand
CATTGCGATATTCCGAAAAGCGTGGGAGGATCATCCGGGCGACCATGCCGCAGTGACGCACCGACTGCTCTCTTCCAAGGAACTGTGGGGAACGGATCTGACCGCAGTGACAGGACTGAACGAGACGGTTGCTGTCCAACTGAAGATGATCGACAACGGAATGATCGCCGATGCATTGCGTCATCAGACCGCCGGCACGTGGAATCAAAAACTCATGATGCATCAACACTTCTAACGGAGACCACAATCAATGGAAACAGTCAAACAAAAGATCGGGAACTACCGGTGGGCGATCGTCGCTCTGCTCTTCTTTGCTACGACCATCAACTACATCGACCGGCAGATCATCGGCATCCTGAAACCGACGCTGGCGAAGGAACTACATTGGGATGAGATCGACTACAGCAACATCGTGCTCTCGTTCCAGTTCGCGTATGCGATCGGTCTGCTGCTGGTCGGCCGGCTGATGGATTGGTTGGGAACGAAGAAGGGATTCACCCTGGCGATCATTTTCTGGAGTATTGCCGCTATGACGCATGCATTGGCAAAATCGGTCACCGGATTTGCTGCTGCACGGTTTGCCCTCGGATTGGGAGAATCCGGCAATTTCCCCGCCGCTATCAAAACCGTAGCGGAGTGGTTCCCAAAGAAGGAACGTGCGTTCGCCACAGGGATCTTCAATGCCGGCAGCAACGTGGGCGCGGTCATCGCACCGATCATCGTTCCGTGGATCACCATCACCTACGGGTGGCAGGAAGCCTTCATCATCACCGGCGCGATCGGTTTCCTCTGGCTGGGCTTCTGGTGGATGTTATACTATCATCCGAATGAACATCCGAAAGTAACGAAAGCTGAACTGGCGCATATCCAGAGTGATCCGGAAGAGCCGACAACGAAGATCCCGTGGCGCAGTCTCTTCCCGCATCGCCAGACCTGGGCATTCGCCATCGGCAAATTCATGACCGATCCGATCTGGTGGCTCTATCTCTTCTGGGTGCCGGATTTCCTCAACAAGAACCACGGTATCACGCTTCTTTCGGTCGGACTCCCGCTCGTGGTCATCTATCTGGTGGCGGATGTCGGCAGTATCGGCGGCGGGTGGCTCTCCTCCCATTTCATCAAGAAAGGGTGGACCATCAACAAGTCCCGCAAGACTGCAATGCTGATCTGCGCCATTGCCGTCGTGCCGATCGTCTTCGCTTCCATGACGAGTAACCTTTGGGTAGCGGTCGGTCTGGTGAGCATCGCAGCAGCGGCCCATCAAGGCTGGTCGGCGAACATCTTCACCATTGCATCGGACATGTTCCCGCGCCGCGCTGTCGGCTCGGTGGTCGGCATCGGCGGAATGGCCGGAGCGCTCGGCGGTATGGTGGTCGCAAAAGCTGTCGGATACATTCTGGAATGGACCGGGAGTTACTTCCTGATCTTCGTCATCGCCGGCAGTATGTATCTGATCGCACTCCTCATCATCCATCTGCTCGTCCCGAATCTGGAACCGGCGGAAGTGTAAACACTGTTTCGATCTTCATCCATCCGTACGGGGAGCGATCCCCGTACGCTTTTCGTATTGACGATTCTTCAACTTATCACAAAGGCAACAGCAATGGCACTCAAGATCAAATCCGCGTCTGACACCCGTTATGACCTCGTCTCCCTGGGAGAATGCATGGTCCGCCTCTCGCCTCCCGGCCACCAGCGTATCGAGTTCACTCCCACCCTGGAAGTATGGGTCGGCGGCGGCGAATACAATGTCTCTTACGCGCTCTCGCGCCTCGGTCTGCGGACCGGCTGGGTCGGCGGACTGAACGACTCCCCGGTCGGAGCTATCGTAAAGAACCACGCCCGCGCTGTCGGTGTGAATGTGGACCATGCCGTCACCCGCAAATATGACGGAATGGGGAAGAAGGACCGCATCGGACTGAACTTCACGGAAGTTGGTTTCGGTCCCAGAGCATCTGTAACACTCTACGATCGGGCCTATTCCGCCACCGCCGGCATCCAGCCGGGCGAAGTGAACTGGAAGAAACTGTTCCAGGAAGAAGGGGTCCGCTGGTTCCATACCGGCGGTATCTTCTCCGCGCTCTCCGAATCGACCCGCTTGGTCGTTGCCGAAGCAGTGAAAGCAGCGCACGAAGCCGGGACGATGGTCTCGTATGACCTGAACTTCCGCTCGAAACTTTGGAGCAGCAAGGAAGCGATCGCCACGACCAAGCCGCTCGTGCCGTACATCGACTGCCTGATCGGCAACGAAGAGGATTTCCAGAAGGTCTTAGGATACGAAGTGGAAGGAGTGGATGTGGAGAAAGGAGAGATCGATACGACGGCGTTCAAGAACATGGTGAACAAAGTGGTGAAAGACTTCCCGAATGTGAAAGTGGTCGGCACGACGCTGCGTGGGGTCCGCTCGGCGGGAGTGAACGACTGGTCCGCGATCATGTGGACCGAAGGGACTTTCTACGATGGGATATCGATGCCGGCGCTGGAGATCGAGGACCGCGTGGGGGGCGGTGACGGGTTCGCTTCCGGATTCACGTACGGATTCCTGAACGGAAAGACGCCGCAGGAATGTGTGAACTACGGCGTGGCGCACGGCGCGATGCTGATGACCACCCGCGGCGACTCCAGTATGATCACGCTGGAAGAGTTGAATCACGTTGCCAAGGGCGGAAGCGCAAGGATCAAACGATGAGAACACGAAATTTTATTTTGATGATTTTCATGTTCGCAGCGAGCATGTCCGCTACGGAAAGGAAAGCAGGGATCCTCTTTACGGTCACGAATCCAGCCGCGGTCTCCCGAACAATGGAAACGGTCTCACTGGATCTGGATGGAGTCTTCCTGATGTATCCGGAGTGGAAAGGCGAGACTATGGCGATCTTTCAGGCGAAAACGGAGATCGTTTCACAGTCCATTGATAACGATCAGGACGGTGTTGATGATGAACTGATCTTCCAGGCATCGTTCAAACCGAACGAGACGAGACAGTTCGAACTGTACCGCAGACCGGTCAATTCAGTGCCGACGCCCCGCGTTGTTGATGTGCAGTACGTTCTTCCCCGCGAAGACCTTGCATGGGAGAATGACCGGATCGCGTTCCGGGTCTACGGATCCGTTCTGGCGGGGAATGTCGACAATGGGATCGATGTCTGGACGAAGCGCGTCCGGTATCCGATCGTTGCCAAATGGTACAAGGAGAGTGAAGGAAGTCTGCCCGGAAAGGATACGTATCATCAGGACCGCGGAGAAGGGGCCGATTTCTTTTCCGTCGGCAAAACGCTCGGTGCAGGAAGCGCGGGTATCGTGTGGAACGGCAAACTGCTGCAGCCGGGACTCTTCACACACCATCGGATCATCACCAACGGTCCGCTCCGCCTGAAAGTCGAACTGATCTACACAGGACTACGCATCGATACCGCGAGATATACGGTCGTGAAAACGATCACGCTCGATGCCGGAGAGCAGCTCAACAGGATCGAAGAGGAATACCTCTCCAACGCTGACCGATCACCGCTAAAACTGGCGGCAGGACTGGTGAAACGGGCGAATACCGTGGTATCGAAGAGTGAAGGTTCCTGTTATCTTTCGTTGTGGGGTGCGACCAATGCGGACAGTGTGAACGGAAGTCTCGGCACCGCGGTGCTCTTTCCCGCCGGGACGGCCGTCGGATTCTCCGAAGATTCATTGCAATATTTCATGAACCGTGAGATCGAACAGGGAACAAAGATCACCTACCATTCCGGCGCCGCATGGAGCCGTATGGGCGACATCACAAGCAGGGAAGCATGGGAGCAATACTTGAACAGCGTTGCCGTCCGGTTTGCGAACCCGCTGAAAATAGCATTCAAACGATAAAGGAAATGAGAACGTTCGTATGACAAAAGAGATAGTTCTGAAGACCATTGAAGAATACGGTGTCGTTGCCGTTATCCGTATGAAGGACCCGAAGAAACTCGCAACAGTGATCGATGCCGTCCGTCAAGGCGGTGTGAAATGCATCGAAATAACAATGACCGTTCCCGGCGCGGTGGAGAGCATCCGCACACTGGCGGCAACGATGCCGTCCGATGTGCTCATCGGCGCCGGTACAGTGACAACGCCGGCCATCGCGGAAGAAGTGATCGCCGCCGGTGCGCAGTTCGTGGTGAGTCCCATCCTGAATCTGGAGGTGATCGCCGTCTGCCGTAAACACAATGTGGCATGCATGCCGGGGTGTTACACGCCGACCGAGATCTTCACGGCATGGAATGCCGGTGCGGATGTCTGCAAAGTGTTCCCCGCGACATCGCTCGGACCGAAATATTTCAAGGACCTTTCCGGTCCGTTCCCGCACATCAAGCTGATGCCGACCGGCGGCGTGACCATCGGCAATGTGGGGGAATGGATCGCCGCGGGAGCTGTGGCGGTCGGGATCGGAAGCGATCTGCTGGACAAAGCAGCGATCGATGAAGGACGGTACGAAGTGCTCACCGAGCGCGCCGCAACGATGTATGCCAATTTCCTCAAAGCAAAAAAAGGATGAACGCATGAACGGTATGTTCTCACTGGAAGGCAAAACAGCGGTCGTGACCGGCGGAAGCACCGGTCTTGGACAAGGGATGGCGCTCGGACTGGCATCGGCCGGTGCGGATATCGTCCTGGTGGATTATGTGGAAAGCACCGAAACGGCTGCGAAGATCACGGCGATGGGACGAAAGGTCGAAACGGTCGTGGTGAATCTGATGGAAATGAGTTCCATCCCGGCGGTCATCGAACGGACACTCTCAGCGTTCGGCAAGGTGGACATCCTGGTCAACAATGCCGGGATCATCCGCCGGATGGATGCGATCGATTTCACGGAAAAGGATTGGGATGATGTGATGGTCCTGAATTCAAAGACGGTCTTCTTTCTGGCGCAGGCGGCAGCGAAGGACATGATGAAGCGGAACTACGGAAAGATCATCAGCACAGCGTCGCTGCTGGCATTCCAGGGAGGCATCCGCGTTCCGTCGTATGCGGCGAGCAAAGGTTCCGTCGCCCAGATCACGAAAGCGCTGGCGAACGAGTGGGGGAAGTTCGGGATCAATGTGAATGCCATTGCCCCCGGATATATGGCGACCAATAATACGACGGCACTGCGCGAGGACCCCGTGCGCGAGAAGGCGATCGTGGAACGGATCCCGGCAGCACGCTGGGGTACACCACAGGACCTTGCCGGTGCTGCGGTCTTTTTGGCCTCCTCCGCTTCCGACTATGTGAACGGACATGTGCTGGTGGTGGACGGCGGCTGGCTGGCCCGATAATTTTTTCTCTCATTCGATCATACAAAGGCAGTATCATGGAAGTACGGAACGCACCGAACGCACAGGCAGTGCAGCGCATGACAACCGAAGAACTTCGCGGGCATTTCCTCGCGGAACATTTATTCGTATCCGGGACCATCTCGCTGATCTACTCCGATGTGGACCGTGCCATCATCGGCGGGATCATGCCGGAGAGCGATCCTCTGCCGCTGCTGGCGAGCAAGAAGGAGATGGCGGCAGAGTTCTTTTGTGAACGGCGTGAGGTCGGCGTGATCAACACCGGCGCACCCGGCATTGTGACCGTGGACGGCACGGCGTACGATGTGGATACACGCGATGTG
>JAVBYA010000123.1 GCA_030824295.1 Bacteroidota bacterium | reverse complement strand
GCAGGCGGGAACGTATCCGATCGGGTTCGTGGTGCACGACGGTAAAGGACAATTCGCATCCAAACAGGCTTCCATCACCGTCACGAACCGGAACCGGCCGCCGCTCTTCACCTCTGTCACTCCCGACTCGGTCGCCATCCAGACCGGACAGACAGTGAGTGTGCAGTTCACCGGAACCGATCCCGACAACGACCCGATCGTTTTTTCTCTGCATGATGCTCCTCCCGGACCGACGATCACCGTTGCAGGGCTGTTCTCGTGGGCTCCCGCACCGGCAGATGTCGGTCGATACCGCATCGTCGTGAAACTGTCCGACGGCACCGCGCTGAATTTTGATACGCTCATCGTGAATGTGCAGAGCGGTAACACACCGCCGCAGTTCACCCGAACGATGCCGGACACTGCCGTTGCCGAAGGGGAAGAGTTCACCTTCCACTATGCTGTATTCGATGAACAGAATGGTCCGCTCACCTGGTCGTTCGGAGCGGATACGCCGGAAGGAATGGTCCTCTCGTCCAACGGCGTGCTTACCTGGAAACCGGGATTCGACCAATCCGGAGTATACACGATCATCGTGCGAGTGAGAGACCCGCAATTCTCCGTGACCGATACCGCGCTGCTCACCGTGCTCAACACGAACCGTCCGCCGCAGTTCACGGAAGTGCTCGCCGATACGATTGTTCTTGTGGACAGTCTCTTTACCTATCACTGGCAGGGAAGCGATCCGGATAACGATTCATTGACCTTTTCGCTCGTGCGCTCGCCGGGAGGTGCAACATTCACATCCGGCGGTCGTCTCTCCTGGCTCCCCGCCGCACTCGCACGGGAGACGCTGATCGTCTCGCTCAGCGACGGCATCGTTACGCTTCTCGATACGGCGGTGGTGAGGGTCACCGGACTGCCGTCACTGAGCGTGCAAACGACCAGACTGGATTTCGGGACGACGGCATACGGAACCCGTCCGGTCCTGCCGGTAACCATCACCAATACCGGACGCGTTCCGCTTTCGCTCGTCCGGTACCGCGGCATGCCCGATGACGGTTCGTTCGCCGTGGATGCACAGGACTCGGTCTCCATCCCTTCTGCAGGGTCTGTGCTCTTCCGTTTCACCTATGCGCCGGGTCAGATCGGTACGCATCGCGGTTCGTTCCTGTACATGACGAACGATCCCCGTCAGCCGATGCTGATGGTCGAGATGAGCGGCACTGCCATCTCCGTTGCAGCGGTGAAACGCTCAGTGCTCGTGGACATGACGCACGACCCGGTGTTCCCGCTCCGCGATTCGATCGCGGGGATGACGCAGCTGTTCCAGGCGCTCCGGGCGAGCGGCGTGCATGTTGCTTTTGCAGAGACGGCTTTCGCTCCAGCCGGATATGATGCGCTGCTGCTGATCGCGCCGCAGCGTTCGTACACCGCGGCGGAACGGACCATGCTCCGTCAGTTCATAGCGGACGGCGGACTTGTCGCAGCAATGGACCAGCCGACAGCCGCGGGCAAACCGAATGCATTGTACGAACTGCTCCGCGATACACTTCTGGCAAGCGGTATGGAACTGCGGAACATTGCCGCGGTAGATTCATTCAACAACCACCATGGCGATCCGTTCGCACCGATGATCACCCGCTTTGCCGATGCGAAGCATCCGTACCTGAGCGGCGTCGATTCTATCGTGACGTTCTACGGTTCGTATGTGCTGACGGACAGTTCGGCGGTTCCGTTCGCAACGGTCACTGCGCCGGCCAATGCGCCGGCGGAGGAAGGGAAGCGCGCTGCCGTTGCCGCCATGAAACGGATCGGCAAGGGGACGCTGCTGGTGCTCGGCAGCGCCGCAATGTGGCAGAATGCTCCGCCGGAATCTTTCCACGGAACATCCGGCATCGCGGCCAAGGATAATTTCACATTCGCACTGAATGTGTTCAGCATCGACGAGGACTACGTCATCGCAATGCCGGCAAAAACGCCGAACGAGATCTATCAGCTCATCAGCATCCCGCTCGAGACGAAGGATGTGGATGTCATTGCAGCGCTCAAAGCGAATCTCGGCGAGATCGATCCGCTCAAGTGGCGGCTCTTCGGCCGGTACGATGCAGCAACGAAGCGCTACCGCGAATTCCCGTCTGCCGGATTCACATCGCTCGTACGCGGAGAGGCATACTGGCTCATCACCCGCGGAGAATTCGCGCTGAACTTCGGCAGTGTGACCGTCCTTCCGGCGCAGGATTATTTCTCCATCAGGATCCCGCCGGGATACTCTATGATCGGCAATCCGTTCCCGTATCCGGTCAGCTGGAAGAACTCCCGCATCGGAGACTCGGTGCAGACCGTGTTGTGGGGATACAGTCCCGCAACAAATGCGTTCGTTGCCGAATCGCTCGTTCTGGCTCCGTTCCGGGGATATTTCGTGAAGAACTTGTCGCAGGACAGCGTGACCATCCATATCAATCCGGTCAGCGTCCCATTGGCAAAAAGAGGAACGGGAACGATGCTGGCGGACGGCGATTGGCGCGTGACGATCGATGCTCTCTCCGGGAAAGGTGCGGATGCAGGAAACATTGCGGGTGTCACCGCCGGGGCGGAGATGGAATATGACCGGTTCGATATCTCCGAACCGCCGACCACACCGACCGATTTCGTTCAGGTGCAGTTCACGAATGACCGGTGGAGCAGGCAGAAAGGGGCATATGCTGTTGATATGCGTCCGGCCGCGGCGGAGGGACATGTGTGGGAATTCGAAGTGCGGAGTGCCGCACCTTCGGCAGCCGTACACCTCTCGTTCGGACAGACGGGGACACTTCCGCCGGGCTTTGGATGGTATCTGGTCGATATCGGCTCGGAACGGGTCCACCGCTTCGACCGGTCGTATGAATACCGATTCACGATGGCGAAGAATCAGACGCAGCGCCGGTTCCGGCTGGTGGCCGGGAAGCAGACCTTTGCAGAGCAGAACACCGGCGGTATTCCGCTCACCGCTGCATCATTCGCGCTGGGACAGAACCACCCGAATCCGTTCAATCCTTCAACATACATTCAGTACACGCTGGGGCACAGCGGTGTGGTGCAGCTGGAGATCTATAATGTGCTCGGTCAGCGGGTGCGGCAGCTGCGGAATGAGCAGCAGTCCATCGGTACGCATCGCGTGGAATGGGATGCGAAGGATGATGCAGGGGAGACGGTCTCGTCCGGCGTCTATTTCTATAAAGTGACGGTGACGAACAACAACGAGAAGCTCTTCAGCGAAACAAAGAAGATGGTGTTGATGAAGTAGTACGAGTTTGACGGTGACTGTCACCTATAAATAATCTATCGGTTGAGGTGACAGTCACCTACCGTATGAGAGTCACCTCACAGGTGACTCTCTCCGTCCCTCCGTCCCCCCCAGACCGATTCTGAAGAGTCGGTCAACGTTAATATCTGCCAGCGCTTTGTATCTCTTCGTTTGTGTCTTCGTGACTTTGTGGTTGGTCAACTCAATAAGCGCTTCAAAGTATCGTAGAGCTGCGCTTGATACGATCTTCCGAAGAGGTTCAGGTGATTGAAGAGGTGATAAAGAGAATAGAGGTCCGTTCTTCGTTCCCATTCCTCATTCAACGGATAGCTCTCGTTGTACGCTGCGTAGAATCGTTCATCGAATCCTCCGAACAACCGCGTCATGCCCAGTTCCATCTCCCGATGTCCGTAGTACACCGCCGGATCGATGAGAGCCGGCGTCCCGTCTTCTAGACAGAGCACATTCCCGCTCCATAGATCACCGTGCAGCAGTGCCGGCGGTTCTCCGTCAACCGGGATCAATCTGTCGATCTTCCGCTCGACCCGATGCACCAGTGAGGTGATCTCCCGATCATCCAAGCGGTTCTGTTCCGCCAGCCGCACCTGGTATTCCAGGCGATGCACCACGAAAAAATCCTTCCACGACGTGTGCGTCGGACAATTCACCTGCAGCGTTGCACCGATGTAATTGTCCTCCGTGTATCCGAACTCCGGTTTTGTGTTCCGGTGCAGCCGGGCGACCGCACTCCCAAGTGCGGAGTGGAAAGCGGCAGGTCGTTTCTCAGCGGTCGGTAAGTACTCCAGGATGAGGATCTCTTCGTTCACGCCGATCACTTCCGGGATCCGCGCGACATTTCCTGCCGCCAATTCTTTCAGTCCGCGCGCTTCCTTTTCGAACATGTCCGGATACTGCGGTTCTGTTTTTACGAACAGCCGTCCGCCGCCGCCGGTCGTTACCTGAAATGCGGAAGCAATGGAACCTCCGCTCACCGGTGCGATGGAGCGAAGTTCCGTATCGGCCAATGCGCGGAGATGTTCTGCGATCCTCTGGTCCTTCATACCTTCACTTTCTGATCTTTTCCAGGAGTCCCGCACACGCATCCTCCAGGATGTCCAGCACATGGTCGAACCCTTCCGGTCCTCCATAATAGGGGTCCGGAACATGGTCCGCTTCCATGGTTCGGCAATGATCGGTCATTTTGGAAAGCTTGGAGTGGTATTTCTTCGAACGGTCCATGTCACGCAGATCACGGAGATTACTGTCATCCATCGCAATGATCATGTCGAACCGTTCAAAATCCCTGGAGGGATCGAACTGCCGGGCACGGCTGGTCAGCTCAATGCCTCTTTTTTTGGCGTGGGAGCGCATGCGGGGGTCGGGCAGCTCGCCGGTGTGGTATCCGGCAGTGCCGGCGGATGCGATTTCGATGGGGGTTCCTGCTGCAATCGATTTCATAACCCCTTCAGCGGCAGGGGAGCGGCAGATATTGCCGAGACACACAAAAAGTACACGCATTGTCCAGCCTTTTCCATGATTATGAGAGAATTCTAACAAATCCACAACCCTCAAAAATAGCCAATTTTTGCGATGTTTTCATGCGGAAACTTAGATTGCTCTAAGTTGTGACGCAGGTTCTTTCATTTGGAATTTATTGTGTTATCTTAAAAGGACCAAAACGACCAAACCGCCCATAAAGATCGAAAAACATTGAAAAAATACGTAATACAACGTACAACTCACAATCCAATCAAGGGGAGGAATCATGATTGAGATACTTTACTCCACGGAAGATCTGTCAAAGATGTTCCGGGTAGGGAAATCGACCATCAAACGATGGACGGACGAAGGGAAGCTGCAATGCTTCAAGACGCCCGGGGGACACCGGAAGTTCAAGCCTTCCAATGTCCACGAGTTCATCAACCACTACCATTACGAGATCGTCAGCCCGCTGCTGCCGTTCGCCAGAACTTCCGAGACCATCGGTCAGGACGCTCTCATGATGAACGGGATGCCGCCGGTAGAGCAATGTTTCGCCGATGCCATCAAAGGACGCCGGCAGACCATTGAGACCGCATTCGCCGGTATGATCGCACAAGGCTTTAGCCTGGCGACCATGTTCGACCAGCTGCTCACGCCGGTCATCCGGACCATCCATACCAGGCAGCTTCAGCAGCAGATCAGCTCCATCGAGTTCCAGATCGCCAAGAACACCCTGATCCACGGCCTGATCCACTTTGCGGATATGCTTCCCAAAGCGGAGAGGAAAGATGTGGAATTGTACTGTCTTTCGGTGCACGAAGGGATGAACGAGGTCGAATTGAAGGCGGTAGAGGTCCTGCTGGACAATATGGGACT
>JAVBYA010000133.1 GCA_030824295.1 Bacteroidota bacterium | reverse complement strand
ACGTGCCGCGGGTCTCCGGATTCCGGCGCTGCAGCTCGTTGACGTAGTCCGAATGGAATACGAGCAGCTTCTGCAGACTGATGGTTTGTGGGGAATATGGTTTCATCGTCCGTTATACATATTACGGAAATCAACATTGATAAGCAACGCACGCTCCCCTTGACTCCCACCCATGTTTTCGGTACGTTTTCGGCATGAAAAGCACTTCCATCGCCCTCGCCCTGACCATCCTACTCACTCAATTTGCCGCGGCGCAGCATGCCCCGCAGCTCTCACCGAAGTCCGATGTGTTCATGCAGGGATTCTATTGGAACTCCACTCCGGGAGGACTCTGGTACGATTCGCTGGCGAAGCTCGCACCGAAACTCGCTTCTGCCGGCATCGGCGGCATCTGGTTCCCCTCTCCTGCCAAAGGAGCCGGCGGAGGATTCTCGATGGGATACGATCCGTATGACCATTATGACTTCGGGGAGTTCTTTCAGAAAGGAAGCAAAGAGACCCGCTTCGGCAGCAGACAGGAATTGGTCTCCGCGATCAATACCTTTCACACTGTCGGTATCGAAGTCTATGCGGACGCGGTGATGCGTCATATGATGGGAGGCGAATATAAAGCAGCATATCAGTGCATCCCGTTCCATAATACCTTTCCGATCGTCCCCGATTCCGCCTATCTCGTCTTTCAGTACCCGAACGGGTCGGGTCGCTTCCCGAAATCCCCGTCCGAATTCTATCCGAATAGCAGCAACTGCTTCGTCGATTCGCGGTTCGTTGAGACCGATCCCCTCTTCCGCTTCGGCGAATGGCTGGACCATAACAAGCAAAGTGTGCGGGACAGTCTCATCGCCTGGGGAAAGTATCTCCGCAACGAACTGAAGTTCGACGGATTCCGGCTGGATGCCGTGAAACCGATCGATCCCGCATTCATGGCGGAATTCCTGAAAGGAGCGAACGGTTCGGGATATGCGGTGGCGGAACTCTGGAGCAACACTGCCGATATTGGGAATTGGCTGAACGCCGCCAAGAACGTGAACGGGGCGAATGTGGCGATGTTCGACTTCCCGCTCCGCTACACACTGAAAGAGATGTGCAACAACACCTCCGGCGGATTCGACATGCGTTCGCTGGACAATGCCGGACTTGCCGGCGCCGGTATCTCCGGATTCGATTATTCCACCTTCGTGGAGAATCACGATTTCGACCGGACCGGATACGACGGCACGACCGATAATGGACATGATCCCGTCCTCTCCGATAAGCAGATGGCATATGCCTACATTATCTTCTCTGAAGGACGTCCCTGCATCTTCTTCAAGGATTATTTCACGTACGGTTTTGCCGGCGCCATCGATACGCTCATCTGGATCCGTCAGAATTTCCTATCGGGCGGGACAACGCGGAGAAGCGGATTGAATCCGTTCTACGTGGGCGGGAGCGGTTCGCAGGATGATCTGGCGAAGGATATTTACGTAGCGCGGCGGAACGGCGGCAGCGGGAAGCCGGCCGCCTATCTGGTGATCAACGACCACCCTACCGAATGGCGCGGTGTGTGGGTGAATACCGATTATCCGAATCAAAAATTCAAGGATTACACTCGCCACGATATCAACAACAATATCAAACCGGCACAGGCGGACGGAAGGATAGATCTCTGGGCACCGCCGCGCAGTTACGTCATCTTCGTCCCGGACACCACACAGACGCTGAATCATCCTCCGGTGCTGAACCGCATCCCGGACCAAACTGCCTATACGAACTCTCCGTTGACCGTCCGGCTCACCGCCAGCGACGCCAATGGTGAAGCGATGACGTTCACCATGGTGAACAATCCTCCCTGGCTGAGCGTGACACCGAACGGAATACTCACCGGTACTCCCGGTGCCGCAGAGACCGGTTCCTGGACCATCCAACTGAAAGCAGCCGATCCTTCCGGTGCGTTCGATGCCGATACGTTCACTGTTACCTCTCTGCTGAACCGCGCACCGGTGCTCACTGCTTCTGCTGATACGGCAACATTTGCCACCAAGCGTTTCGAACGATCCGTCCCCGCAACGGATGTGGACAATGATACACTCTCCTTCTCGCTTCTCTCCCATCCTTCCTGGATTTCTGTCGGGACGCTGTCCGGGAAACTAAGCGGCACTCCCGCTGTTGCGGACACCGGAGCCTCTCTCATCACACTCCTGGTGCACGATGGGAAAGGCGGACGCGATACTTCATCGTTCATTCTGACTGTGAAGCCAGCGAAGGATTCCATCATCGCAACCTACCGCAAGCCGACCATTGACGGTTCCATCTCCGTCTCTCCTATCGATTGGGATCTGAGCTGGCGTGTGGCGGTGGACGGCGACACGGACAGTTACTGGTGGAGCAGAAGCACCGGCATTGTGAACAATGAACTGTTCGGCTTGTATGCCACGTGGGACTCCGATTCGCTCTACCTTGGTCTCGATTACTACATCAATGATGTGAACAACACCGCCATGCTGTATGTGGACGCGGTGAAGGACAGCGGAAGAACGAATTTCAATTCCGCGCAAGGTTGGCTCGGCGATTATCCCAAGAACAACCGCTTCCGTTCTTCGGATGGCATCGACCTCTTCGTAACATCGTATAATAACGAGAAGCCGTCCACATTCCTGGTGGCGGGCACACAAAGTGTGAATATGTCTGCCAAGGCGAACGGACAACGCGGTGCCGCCCATCGCGGACTGGAAGTTGCCGTGTCGTTCAATGATATCTACGCACTCGGCGCAGGACTCGTCCCGAAGAACGCCTCGCTGAAACTCGTTGCTCTCGCTTCCGGCGGCTTCGATTACGGGTCCGGCGATGCCATGCCGGACAATCCCGATGTGAACGGAGACGGCGGACCCGACAGTCTGATCAATCTCGCAGCGGTCACCATCGACAAGAACGGTGACGGCATTCCCGATCCCACAGTGCTCATCACCGGCGCGCAAACATCGACATTCACACAGGTGACTCCCGTAAACTTCAATCTGGAACAGAATTACCCGAATCCGTTCAATCCTTCCACGACCATACGATTCTCTCTGACAGAAACAAGAGCGGTCCGGACGGAGCTTGCCGTCTATGATCTGCTCGGCCGTAAAGTCGCCTCAGTAGTGGACCAACCTCTCGGTGCCGGTATCTATACTATGACATGGAATGCCGAAGGGTTCCCCAGCGGTCTCTATATATATACACTCCGCTCCGGTGAACATTCTACCTCCCGCAAGCTGTTATTATTGAAGTGACCTTTCGGCGGTCATATTGGGCATTCCGGTTGTAAGCGCTTTCTAATGGTTTTTTACTTGATATTGATAATTCTATAGATTAACATTTCAAAAATATAAACAAAACCTATCCATTAATTATTGAGGAAACCATATGCATAAAATCGTTACGATGATGATCCTTATCTCCGCAATGGCTTCGGCACAACCGACCATTAATGGAGATATGAGCGATGTCAATTATACGCAATTGGCTAGTTATACCTCCACAAGGGACGGATTTGGAAGCAGCAATGATCTTGGCGTGATCAAATCGTACCAGGATGGAACGAATATTTATCTCGGTATTACGGGAGAATTGACAAGTAATGATAATGTCATCATCTTCTTCAATTTTTCAGGATACAGCGGAAGAGGGACGAATACTTTAACTGCAGCCACTAGCGGCGGTGTGCTCAATAACATTGGCAGCGCAAAAATGGATATGGATGTTGATTATGCCCTGGCCTTCAATGAAGGAAGCGGCTCAACCAATTTATATTTAGATGCGGCGAGGTATGGAACAACGGGACATGTGGCGAGCGCTTATATTGGCTCGACGTCAGACCAGACAGGAACGAGTGCCTCCGTTGATCTTGGCACAACATTCGGCGGTACCGGAAACATCCAATTTGCCTACAACAACGGTTTCAGCGGTGATGCCAATAAAGGGATCGAAATGAAGATCCCTATCGCTGCGTTCTCCGGTGTCACTAACGCCCAATCGCTCAGCGTTTTTGCTATTATTGTTTCGTCCGGCGGATATTTCTCCAATGAATGTATTCCCGGAGATCCAGGTGAAACAAACCCTGGAAATAACTGGGATGCTTTTGCAGTTTCGGGGCAGGATTTCTTCACATCGGAATCAGCAATGCCTGTTGAACTCTCCTCTTTCGCCGCGACTGTCACCGGAAAGAGCGTGAAACTCTCCTGGCAGACCGCAACGGAGATCAACAATCATGGATTCGATGTGGAGCGGAAACAGTCCGGCTCTGCCGCTTGGACGACGCTTGGATTCGTCAAAGGACAGGGAACCTCCAACAGCGCCAACAGCTATTCGTATCTGGACAACGCCGCAGCATCCGGTAAATACGAGTATCGCCTGAAACAGACCGACCGCGATGGCAAGTTCACCTACAGCGGTACGGTGGAAGCAGTCGTCGGACTCGCCCCTGCATCGGTCGAGCTGAGCGGCAACTTTCCCAATCCGTTCAACCCTTCCACCTCCATCTCCTTCACACTCGGCACCTCCGGCCATGCGTCGCTCAAAGTGTTTGATGTCCTTGGCAAAGAGGTCGCCACGGTCGCCGAAGGGATGTTCAACGCCGGTGAACGGAACACGTTCACATTCAACGCGGAGAATCTCACCAGCGGTGTCTATTACTATCGCCTGATAAGCAATGCGGCCGTCGAGACCCGCACGATGCTATTGATGAAGTGACGTAACCCAATACCTTGCGAAGGTTGAAAGAATGATAACGTAACAACCTTCGCAAGGTTTCCCAATAACAACCGGAATACGTCACCCTGAAGAGCACCTTGAGCATGTGATCAGCTGTGCGATTTCAGGGTCTGTCTTTACAGTGACGATATTGATGTATTTCTGTTGAGATCAAGATATTCCACATCGTAATCCGGTAGGCCGGTGTTTACGCCGGCAACACACCGATACACGCAATAGAGCTCGAACATTTTTTTTTCAACGACACAGTAGTTAATCGGTTGTCGGCCTCAAGGCCGACCTACTGATTATGGTAAACACTTCGATCTGCATCGAGCAACGGTAAGCATCACCGCAGTCACAACCTTGCGAAGGTTGAACGAATGATAACGTAACAACCTTCGCAAGGTTCAGAAGGTTCTCAAGCCGTCGACCCCGACGGCTTTTTTTTCGTCGTCGAAAGTACTTCCATGAAATTCGTTCTGCGCCTCAGCATCTCCGCGTTCATTCTTTTCACTGTTGCGTTCTCACAGCAGACGAAACCGAATTCCAATCCCCCCATCCACATCGCGTTCCTCTGGCATATGCACCAGCCGATCTACTTCCCGTACGAATCGGTCGTGCAGACCGATGCCAATGCACGCTACAGTTACTCCGTGAAGGATATCCACAACCAGCGGACCGGTCCGTACACCAGCTGGCCGAAGAATGCTATCGCGAAAGGACTCGACCTTCCGAACTTCGGCGCACAGGTGAGTTTTTCCGGCTCCCTCATCGAGAATCTGAACGCACTGGAAGCGGACGGCAACGGGAATTTTGCGAATTGGAAGTCCCATTGGACCACGGCCATGCAGTGGAAAACATCGCTGAACAATCCCCGTCTGGATATGATCGGCTTCGGCTATCATCATCCGCTCATGGGACTCATTGACTACACCGATATCCGCCGGCAGATCCAGGCAC
>JAVBYA010000285.1 GCA_030824295.1 Bacteroidota bacterium | reverse complement strand
TGCTGCGGAGACTCGCCACTTCTTTGATGAGTCCGAAGATCTCCGCCATCTTCGGATTCTTGCTGATGATGTCGCAGAAGCTGTACTGCTTCGTCAGTTTTTTGCGCAGGATGGAATTCTCCCGCTGCAGGTTCTTGATCTTAATGATGCGGCTGACCAGCAGTGATATTTCCTCCGGGTTGCACGGTTTCACGATATACTCCTGTGCCCCCTCTTTCATCGCCGTGATAGCGGTATCGACCGTGGCATATGCCGTGACGATGATGATGGAGGCATCGGGATGCACCTTTCGGATCTCCATCATCGTCTCGATGCCGTCGTGTCCTCCCGGCATCTTCAGGTCGATGAAATAGATGGCATACTCCTTCCGGTTGGTCTTGTCGATGGCTTCCATACCGGACTCGGCGGTATCGACCGTGTAACCGTCCTCGCGGAGCCATGCTGCGAGCGATTCGCGCATCACTTCCTCGTCATCCACTACCATGATGTTCCAGAGTTTCTTCATTATATCCTCTCCATGCCGTTGGTACGGCGGTTATGTTCCATAGAGCTTTCGAATAGATGTGAACAATCAGTACAGAGCTCCGCCTCTTTCTGGTCCACCTGCCGGATACCGTTGGACAGCGACATCGAACATCGGGTGTCGGCACAATGAATGAGTCCGAACGTATGCCCCAATTCGTGGACCGCCTCCTTCATCGCGCGGTGATGAAAGAGTGCCGGATTGACCGGAAGCCGGTAGAACTCCTGACGGAGCCGTGCCAGCGAGATGACCGCGGCCGGTCCGTTGAGCTGTGCATGACCGAACACGAAACTGAGCATCGGAATGAACAGGTCGTGTTCGGTGATCCCCAGAACTCGCACGGCATCAGTTGGCTTGACGCGGAGCAGCTCTTTCAATAGCAGTGTCGAATTCCATTGTCCTGTTGCCGGAGTGAACGCTCCCTCCGGTTCTGCCAGAGCCGGGAGCCGCTTCACATCATATCCAAATACCTGCCAGAGACATACCTCCAGCGGAGCAATGACGTCGGGATCGATGGTGCCGAATGGTATGAGATAGATGGAGTTCAAGGGAAAATGACGAGAAATTGAATCATTGGATCATTGCATCAATCCGTCGTTGAGACATTGGATCGGGCTCATTCGCCGCAGGAGCCGTACCGGCCTTCTCATCGAAGGGCAACGTGACAACAAAACTCGTCCCTTCTTTAATGACACTTTTTACATCGATATCGCCGCTGTGCGCTTCGATGATGCCGAAGACCACCGCGAGTCCGAGTCCGACACCTTTCCCTTCACCTTTTGTGGTGAAGAACGGACTGAAGATCCTGGAAAGATTCTCTTCCGGGATCCCTTCGCCGTTGTCTGCCACAGTGAAGATGAGCTGTTCTCCGGAGGGTGAACACTCCGTCCGCACCGTCACGCTGCCGCTCTGTTTCCCTTGTGCCGCTTCGGCACCGTTCATGATGAGGTTGATCACCACCTGCTGCATCTGTGATCCATCGCAATGCACGGCCGGCAGGTCTGTCTGCAGCTGCAGATCAACGCGGACACCCGCCAGTTTGATCTTGTGATCCAGCAGACTCAGCGTCGATCGGATCATACTGTTGAAATCGATCTTTGCACGGAACGGTTTGGAACGCCGCGAGAAGGCGAGCAGGTCCTGCACAATGCGTCCCACGCGCGCGGTCTCGCTGATCACCTGCGCGAGATACTTGCGGAACTCTTCGACCCGCTCCTTCGGCACCCCGTCCTCTTTCATGATGCGCTGCATGAGCATCGCCAGGTTCAGCACACCGCTGACGGGATTGTTGATCTCGTGCGCCACGCTTGCGGAGAGCTGTCCCAATGACGCGAGCCGGTCGCTCTGCATCAGTTTCTGATGGGCGACCTTCAGCTGGTCCGCCCGCTGCCGGATCTTCATCTCCAGTCCTTCGGTGAATTCGTTGATCTCGTCCAGCGCGCCTTTCAGCCGCACACGCATGATATCGAACGAGCGCGCAAGTTCGCCGAGCTCCTCGCTGGAGTCGATGACGATGGGAGTGTCCAGCTGCATCTCGCTGACGGCGTGCGTACCGGCGATGAGCTGCTGGATGGGGGCATCGATGACCCGTTTGGTGAAGTAGATGATGAAGAGACTCATCACCGCTACGATACAGAACGAAATGATGAATACGCGCAGCTGCAGCTGTGCCATCTCGGCATCGACATTGTCCAGCGTCATGGAAACGTCGAGCACACCCAGGACGCTTTGCGATGTGGGATGCGCATGACAGTCCGCATTGGTGCAGGACGGTTCATTGTAGATGGGGGTGATCATGGAGAGCGTGCGGTGTTTGTTCGCGGTTGTATACACACGGGCACGGGTGGGAACGTCCACTTTCACGAGAGGCTGTTCGGCGGAGTGACACATGAAGCACGCTTCGGCATCCTTGTCCACCACTCCGGTATCCGTGGAGTCGGTGGAGAACATGATCCTCCCTTCCTTATTGAAGATGCGGATCCGGGTGATCCCCTGTTTCTGTGCGATGGTCTCCATGGTCTGATACGCCGCTTCTCGCTGGTCCGCAAGCATGGCATGCCAGGTGGCACTGGAGATGGAACCCGAGAGTTGATCCGCTCCCAGCATCATCGCTTCCAGCAACTGCTTCTCCTGCGTCTTCACATGGATCACGGAAGAGATCGCACCGACAATGGTCATGATCACGGTGAACGAGAGGATGAGTTTCTGGGAGATCTTCTTGGGCAGGTATGGATGCAGTTGTTTAATTCGGTCCATGATCGTCCTTCGGCATCGGTGCAGTGTGAGGAGCTGATCCCTACTCTTGCATCAAGTATGCCACGATACGACCGCCTTCGTTGTCTGTGACCGGCTGATTCTGTGGGAAAAAACGGCATGCGGAATTGTGCCGATAACGGACAACATTATCCTGCGTTGAATTTATCGACACTCTTTGTGAATTAAAGGCCTTTCCGATGTGCGTTAAAAAGATCCAATGTACAAGGGAGAATTTGAGCGTCCGATCCATGCTGCAATGTGGGATTATCCTACACATGCGGAGGGGATTTCCCACACTCAGGAATCACTTGCCCTATGTGTTCTCTGCCGCGATCTCGCCGGAACTGATTTGATGACATGAGGTTATCGCCGCCCGCTGAATCGCGGCATACTGTTTGTCATATGAATGGCAGCACCAATCAGCAATCAACCGGAAATACGACACACACTACGAGGGAGGTATATTATGTTCGACTCTATGAATTCGGAAACCCTGTGGCTCACCGTTACGAATGCCGGACTCGGCATCGTCGCACTCGTCTGCATCGTCGCCGTCGGCGTGGTGGCAGGCAAAGAGCTCTATGCAGGGATCAAAGAGAAGGTCCGCGTGCCGCAGTTACAGGATGACCATTCGTTCATGCTGAGCGATCTCGGCATTACGATGGCGGACGGCGGAGAGCGTACGGATAAGAAACCGCAGGCGAAGAACGATGCTGTGAATGACGAATCCAACATCCAGCGGTCCGAGAACTGACCGCAGACCGAAGACGGGAGAGACAACGATGCGATGTCCATTCTTACGTGAAGCTCAAGTGAAGTTCTGCCGCGCGTCGGCATACCGGAAGATGATCGTCCGGTTATCCGAACAGCCGGCGAACGAGCGCTGCTCATCGCCGGATTATGTGAACTGTCCGGCAGCGAAACAGCATTCCGAGGACCGGCCCAGTATCGATCACTGTCCGTTCCTCCACGAATCGCTCGTGCAATACTGCACGGCGGCTCCCGTCACCAAGTACATCCCGTATACGGAATCGGTCCTGTCACAATGCGGTACGGACAGTCATTCGTACTGCGATCTCTATCTTGCACTGGCGAACCCCGGCGACTGCACTGCGGATGCGGCCGCCGGTACACTGCCGTGCAGCAACAGCATCAAAGCTCCCAAGGAATTGTATTTCGCTCCGAACCATATGTGGCTGGAACTCTCAGCCGACGGTACGTGCCATGTGGGACTCGATGCATTCCTTACCGGCGTGCTCGGAGCACCGGAACATCTTACATTCATCAGCGGAACCGGGACACACCGGCCGGCGGTCTCCGTCTCCATCCGCGGTGTGGATCTGCAGCTGGTCTTCCCCCACCCGCTCACCATCACCCGGGCCAATACGTACCTCCGCACCAACCCGTCCAAGATCGTCAACGATCCGTACAAAGCGGGCTGGCTGTTCGAAGCAACGGCGGAGCGTTCTTCCCAGCGTTCCTCATTGACCGAAGGGCTCATCACCGGTGATGCGGTGGCGCCGTGGATGCAAAGCGAGATGGACCGGATGAATCAATTCGCACACAGAACAGCGGCACGTCCGGACAAGAATGGATCGGTGATGATGGCGGACGGCGGCAACTACTCACCCGGATTCGCCGGTCATCTGACCCGCGAAGAACTTCTGAAATTGTACACCCAATTCTTTTCACCACTCATCCACTGGAACATCCCTCAATGAGAGCCTCACTTTTCCTCGTCATCGGGATCCTGCTCGGCGCTTCCGCCGGCTGGTTCCTTTTTCCTGCGCTGCTCTACCGTTCATCGGAGCAGCCGCTGCATTTCAGTCACATGACGCACACCGGCGACAAAGCCGGGATGGCTTGCAGCGATTGCCACGCACTGAATGAAGCGGGAAGATTCCAGGGTATTCCCGCCGTTGCCAAATGTGCGGAGTGCCATGCCGCTCCGCTCGGCGAGAGCGTCAGTGAACAGCAGCTGGTGGAAGAGTTCATCACGCCCAATAAAGAGATCCCCTGGAAGGTCTATTCCCGTCAGCCGGACAATGCATTCTTCCCGCATGCACCGCATACCACTCTGGCAGAGATGGCATGCGCGGATTGCCACGGACCGCACGGCAGCAGCGATACGCTCCGGCTGCATCAGGTGAACCGCATCTCCGGCTACAGCAGGGACATCTGGGGCGCGAACATCGCCGGCATCGGCGGTGAACCGTGGGAAGGTATGAAGATGGACCGCTGCGTCCGCTGCCATGAAGCGAACAGCCGCCGCGACGGCTGCGTGGCATGTCACAAATAACGTTCACCGATCCGATGCACATCAAGGACCACACGAGTATGTCAACAACGATCACACGACGAGACATCCTGAAACTCACCGGCGGCGGCATCATCGGTATGATGCTCTCCCCGCTTCCCTGGAAGATGCTGGACGATGCAGCGATCTGGACGCAGAACTGGGACCTGACGCCGAAACTGGCGCATGGTCCCATCACTTCGATGTTCAGTCACTGCACCTTGTGCCCTGCCGGCTGCGGTGTGAAAGCACAGTGCGTCTCCGGAATGCCGTTCTCCGTGACCGGCGTATCGGCGGATCCGCTGACGCATGGTACGGTCTGTCCCCGCGGATTGACCGCTCACCATATGGCGTATCACCCGCTCCGCATCACGCATCCGCATTATTTTTCGGACCGTTCGGCTCAAGCGACATTATCCGCTGTCACGCTCGAACAGTCGCTCGACCGTATCGCGAAGCATATCAGCAATTCTACCGGTTCCATTGTTGTGTTGGACCGGCAGCCGGGCCGGGTCATCTCCGCTCAGTATCACAAATTCCTGAAAGCGAGCGGACGTGGAATACTGGCGACCGATCCTTCCGGCGATGCGCAGACCCTTTCCGCAGTAAGCACTATGACGGGAATCCCCGCATCCGCATTC
>JAVBYA010000464.1 GCA_030824295.1 Bacteroidota bacterium | reverse complement strand
GTGTGGGGAACCATGCAGCCGACGCCGCTCGCAGGGAACGGAGTGCTTCTTTCCGTGGAAGAGCGCGGCATCATCCCGGAGACGTTCTCGCTGAGTGCGTATCCGAACCCGTTCAATCCGTCCACCACGTTCCGCTTCACGATCCCTTCCGATGCCGTGCAGAACGGCAACGATGCCGCTGCACAGGTGCTGCTGGAGATCTATACGGTGCTCGGCGAGAAAGCGGCAACGGTGGTCAACGAACGGCGGCCGGCCGGGATCTACACCGCACAGTGGAATGCTGCGCACTTCGCCAGCGGAGTGTACATTGCCGTTGTCCGGACGGGAATGAACGTCCGGCATACGAAAGTACTGTTGCTCAAATGATCCATCACTCTATCATCCATCGTTGAACGGAGGTACCATGAAACAGCTGATGTTCATCGTTGTACCGTTGTTCCTGCTTTGTTGTAGTTCTACGGAGAATGCTGTCCCGCCGGAATTAGAACGGGCGGCGGCCATCATCGAGCGGTTCGCATCGCCGATACGACTTCAGAATTCCATGTTCTCGGCCGCATTCCCGGAATGCAAGGCATCGGAATATGTCCGCTATCTGTTCTCGGACCTCGGCGCGGCGGAACTGCCGATGGGTGAAGGACTGGGGGACGAGATGGACCGTGCGCAGGCGGAGGCCACCGGTATGCCGCTCTGGCCGGACAGTGTGGGAATGTCCGCCGATACCCCGGACCCGGCGAAAGGAATGCAGATCGTGCTGCGGGCAGATGATGTGAAGAACTCGGTAACTGTTACAATGTATGCTGATCCTCTCGGCGCACCGGCCGGCACGCGGGAATTCACCGTCCCGAAAGTGACTCCCAGTGCCATGGCACAGGCATTCTTCCGCTCGAATGTGGAGATGGGGGCGCGGTACTGACATCAAATAAGGAAGTACAACAATATCTGCAGAGGCGGACCGTCTGCTTCTGAAGGAATCATTGAAAGGGTCCGATCCACGAATGAGCGAACAAGCGAAACAAAGCATCTTCACGCGGTACCAGATCTTCATCATCGCCGTGCTGGCATTCATCCAGTTCACGGTGATCCTCGATTTCATCATCGTGGCACCGCTCGGCGCGCTGCTGATGAGCACGTTCAGCATCACCCCGGGAGAGTTCGGGTCCATCGTCTCGGCATACGCGTTCAGTGCGGGACTCTCCGGCTTCCTGGCGGCCGGGTTCGCGGACCGGTACGACCGGAAGAAATTCCTGCTCTTCTTCTACGCCGGATTCATCATCGGCACATTCCTCTGCGGCATTGCGGACAGTTTTGCGTTCCTGCTCGGCGCCCGGATCATCACCGGCATCTTCGGCGGCGTGATCGCTTCCGTCTCGCTTGCCATCGTGGCGGACCTTTTCCCTCTGAACATCCGGAGCCGCGTGATGGGATTCGTGCAGATGTCCTTCGCCGTGGCGCAGGTGGCGGGGATCCCGCTCGGTATCTATCTGGCGAATAACTTCGGGTGGCATGCGCCGTTCATGCTCATCGTGGCCATCGGCATCCCGGCCGGTATTGCAATGATGAAACTGGTCCGTCCCATCAACGAACATCTTGCCGCTGCGGGAACGGAGCGTCCGAACGCGTTCCGTCATCTTGCCACAACCATCTCTGCGCCGCAGTACACCTCGTCGTTCATCACCACGGCGATGCTGACGCTCGGCGGATTCCTGATGATGCCGTTCTCCAGTGCGTTCCTCGTCTATAATGTCGGCATCACACAGGAAGAACTGCCGCTCGTCTTCATCTTCACCGGACTCTCCACGATCATCGTGCTGCCGATCGTGGGACGCATCAGTGATTCCATCGGCAAGCTGCGGGTCTTCACGGCCGGCACGCTGCTCGCTTCCGTTATGATCATCATCTACACACATCTCGGCATCACGCCGCTGTGGGAGGTGATCGTCCTGAACGTGATCCTCTTTGCCGGAATGATGTCCCGCATGATCCCGGCCACCACGCTCATGACCGGGATCCCGGATCTGACGGACCGCGGTGCGTTCATGAGCATCAGTTCATCGCTGCAGCAGGTGTCGGGGGGCGTCGGTTCGGTGATCGCTGGAATGATCATCATCCGGACGGAGAGCGGAGCATTGCAGATGTACGATGTGCTGGGATATGCGACCGTTGCGCTGATGCTGGGGGGCGCGGTAATGATGCGGATCGTGAACCGGCAGGTGGAGGCGAAGGCCGCAGCGACGGCGGCGACTATCAGCGGAGAGGTTCACCACTAAGACCGTTGACGATGAGCGCGTTGAGCATGATGCCGTCCTGAGCAAAGCCTAAGGATGGCATTATTCTGTACGGAATGCTTTCAGGTTCGCGATGAGGTGAGTGTCACCTTAGAGGTGACACTCACCATCGGCAACAACTGGGTCGAAGCATCGCTTCGACCTATTCTTCTTCCCTGCGTTCTTTGCGTCCTCTGCAGTTATTGTTTTTCTTCTCTGTGCTCTTTGTGGTGAAGTTTTTTCTGGACGGGATACCATCCCGTCCTACAATTCTTCTCAGTGTTTTCCGTGGTGATGCTTTTTCTTTCAGACCAATCCCATACTGATTGCAAATCGAACGGCTTCGGCGGTGTTCTCTGTGTTGGTCTTCTCCAGGATGTTGCGGCGGTGATTGTTCACCGTATTCACGCTCAGAAAAAGCTCGTCCGCCACCTGCTTGCTTGCCATCCCTTTGGAGAGCATCCCCAGGATCTCGATCTCCCGTTTCGTCAGCATGCCGGTTCCTGATTCCTCTTCCGTAAAGACATACTCCCTGCTCGTGCGGATGTTCATCACCTTCCGCTGCGGTTTCGCATCTTCACCGCGGTCCGGGACGATATCGTTGAGCATCAGCATCAGCCAGATATTCCCCCGCGCATCCAGCTCCAAAGGAAGCAGCTGCTGAATGAACCGTACGTACGGTCCCTTGGCCGAGCGCAGCCGGAAATCGTAGATGATCTTGTATTCCTTCTTCTCCGCTGCGGGAAGACCTAGAAGGAACTCATTTCCCCGCTGCAGTGTCTCCAGAACAGAAGGGAGATCCTGCGGATGCATGATCTCGAACACCGCACGCGGTCCCTGCTTCATGAGCGCATCCAGTTCCAGTCCGATCACCGGCAGGAACCTGGATTGGATGAAAGCATAGTTCCGGCGGAACAGGTCCATCACCGCCACGGAACTGTTCTCCACCAGCGCGAGCTGCCGGAGAAATCCGAGATGCTTCTCGAGATGGGAATAATCGATATCCCGCTCATCGAACTGCTGGTGCGAGAGGATGGAGATATAGCGGGAAAAGAGGCGTTCGAACTCGGGGGTCATGACAAATAGCGATAAATGACTATCAACTCGACGGATCAAGATACGTAAATTTAAGGCAAAAATATCCACGGCCACCCCCCAACATCCTAAGGAACACCATGAAACCGACGCTCATCATCCCGTTCATCATTGCCGGACTGTTCGCCGCCGGCTGCACCACCGTCCAAACCCGCTACGAACGCCTCACCGCCGATGCATTGCAGCGTCAGACGCCTGCGCCGGAACACCTGCTGACGGAGCAGGATATCGAGGGACTCCCCGCGCCGGTCCGGCGGTATCTGCAGTACACGGGCTCGGTCGGCAAGCCGGTGCCGCAGAACATGGAATTGAAGTTCGACGCGCAGATGGTCCGCAAACGCGGCGATGCGCCGATGGAAGCAACATCGGAACAGCTGAATTTCTTCGGTAACCTCACGCGCATCTTCACGATGAAGGCGGGGATGTTCCTCGTTCCGTTCCAGGCGCTGCATGTCTACCGGGATACTCAGGCCACATTCATCGTCCGCGTGGCGAACCTCTTCAACGCGGTGGACATCGCCGGGGATACGCTCACCGCGGCGGAAACGGTGACCGTGCTGAACGATATCTGCGTCTTCGCGCCGGCACGATTGATCGACCAGCGGCTCACATGGAAGGAGGTCGATGACCGTACTGCGGAGGTGACGCTCACCAACGGCGGGTACCGCGTCCGAGCAACACTGTTGTTCAATGAAGAAGGGGCACTGATCGATTTCATCTCGGATGACCGGTACGCGCTGGAGAACGACGGGACGATGAGGAATGTGCGGTGGACAACACCGCTGTCCGAGTACCGCGAGTTCAATGGAAGGAATATTGCCACTTACGGCGAAGCGATCTATCATTATCCGGACGGTCCGTTCGTCTACGGGACCTTCCGGCTGCGGAGTCTTCGGTACGATGTTACGCAGTGATGATCGCAAGCATCAGACGCTGAGCGTCACCTCATTCAACCGCTGTTATTTGTTGACGCTCACCATTTCTATAGGACGGGATACCATCCCATCCTACAACTGGTTCGAACCACCGCTTCGACCTACAATATTCTTTGCGTGCTTTGCGTTCTCTGCAGTGAAAGTTTTTGTATGCTCGACAAAGATGCGTATCTTTATCGATTGAATCAGTAACCACGATAGTATCACCGCAATAGGGAGCAAACGCATGAAGGTCGAGATCTGGTCGGATGTGATGTGTCCGTTCTGTTATATCGGTAAACGTCATTTCGAAGCGGCATTGAAGGAATTTCCCGGCAGGGACTCCGTCACCGTAGAATGGAAAAGCTTCCAGCTGAATCCTTCCATGGTCACGGACCCCACGCGGAACGTCACGCAATACCTTGCGGAGATCAAGGGTGTCTCCGTGGAACAGGCGAAGAAGATGAACGCGCAGGTGACTGAGATGGCGAAGCAGGCGGGACTGACGTACGACTTCGACAAAGCGGTCGTGGCCAATTCGTTCGACGCGCACCGTCTCTCCCACTTTGCCAAGCAATTCGGCAAACAGGACGATGTGGAAGAGCGTCTCTTCCGCGCCTACTTCACCGAAGGGAAGAACACTGCGGATCATGACACACTGGTGCGTCTCGCGGAGGAAGCGGGACTGGATGCCGGTGCCGTCCGTACGATGCTTGGGGGAAAGGACTTTGCGGAGGATGTGGAACGGGATATCTATGAAGCGCAGCAGGTCGGCGCGCGCGGTGTGCCGTTCTTTGTGTTCGACGATAAATACGCGATCTCCGGAGCGCAGCCTGTGCAGTTGTTCGCACAGGTATTGAATACGGTTTCCGAGGAACAGAAGAAAGTGTGATTACGGAGAAAGGAGTCTGGTTCTCTCTTTCTTCCATCGTCCGTGTTGTAACTGCAACGGTTTTCCTTCGTATATTCCGGCATTGTACCGATTCCAATACCGCTGAAGAACGAAAGGTCACCGTGTGAGAACAGTCCGCGCTACCGCACTCCTCTTTCTTATCATCCTCCCTGCGTTCGGTCAGCCGAACATCCGTTCCGGCGCCGCCGTCTGCGCGGAGGGAAAACAGCACCGCTCCCTGCCGCAGCTGCACACACTCGCAAAAAGCACTTCCCCCGGCTCTCCGCGGCACTCCTACGATGCACTCCATTACGCTCTCGACCTCGATCTCTACAAGAACTATGCATCCCCGTTCCCGAAAAGTTTCTCCGGGACCATGACGCTGACACTCAAGGCGGATACGGCACTCTCCTCCATCGCACTCGATGCGGTGAACACATCGCTGGCGATCGATTCCGTGAAACAAGCTGGAGTATCGTTCATTCACTCCTCCAACGTGCTCACCATCCAGTTGAACAGGACCTATCTGAAGAATGAAACACTTTCCGTCACGGT
>JAVBYA010000160.1 GCA_030824295.1 Bacteroidota bacterium | reverse complement strand
ACATTGTGATCGGACTGCAGCGCATCTTCGATAACGTGCGGGACCCGAACATCTCAGCGATCAGCACAGCGCAGACCAGCGGATATAAATTGGCCTATTTCGGAACACAGGGGGTCGGCATCAGTTCATACGGCTTGATCGACAAGGGGACGCTGATGCGTATCGGCTATTATCAACTGTATGAGAACCTGATCAACGAGAACGATGACGTCTCGTTGTGGATGCTGGATGTGGAATCACGGGTGACCCCGACATTGGAATTGGGAGGGGACCTTTGGTTCCTGTGGGACCGCGGGAAGAGCAGCGGAGGAATCTCGGTTCTGGGACAGGGCTTGAACAGTAATCTTGCGGAATACAATGGCGCAACCAACAAGAGCCGCCTGAATATCCCGACATCGAAATACGAAGCGAATATCATCTGGGCCGGAACGCATGGGTCGTATAACCGGGACTTCATGGCCGGCCGGTGGTGGGCGGATGCATTCGTGATGAGCAATCTGGGGACGATCGATACGGTGAATGCCGATCACGGTACGAATGAATATGCCGACATCCTCGGCGTGGCGGTCAATGCCTCTCTGAACTACAAATATGGTCAGACGGTGAACGACAAGATCAGCGTGGAAGGGTTGTATACCACCGGTGATGCGAACGGCGCTGCTGATAAGACGGTGAACAGTGTGCTGACGGGGAATATCTATGGATCGCCGACCGCCATTTACAGCAACCATCGGGCGCTATTGTTGTTCCCGGATCCCAAAGTGGTGAACCGGTACTACTCAGCGGTGCATGATATCGCGAACATGGGATACGGAGTATCTGCGCTGTTCGGCAGCGTGTCGCGTGACATCATCCCGAATACGTTCATGGTAAAGGCCGGCGGTGCAACCGCGATCGCCAACCGGACCCCTGCCGGCGGCGGTAGCTATATCGGAACTGAACTGAATGTGGAAGCACAGTATACCTACAAGGTCTTTCTGACCTTTGGAGTGAGTGCCGGATATCTTATGCTGGGGGATTTCTATGACAGTCCGTTCGTTGTGCCTTCGCGTCCGTCCCACGATCCCTGGGTGCTGTTCGCCAATATGTCCTGGTTAATGTTCTGAGGAGAATCTATGAGACCATTCATTGCAGCATTGTTGACCGTTCTTTTTTTCGGATGTTCCGGAGGAGTCGTGTATAAAGATGCTCCCGCTTTGGAATTCGCACAGTTCGATTATGGATTCACATCCCATTCCCGCGCAGTGAGGGGTATCAACGTCAGTTACATGGACGAAGGAAGCGGTCCGCAGACGCTCGTGCTGGTGCACGGACTGGCGAGCAACGGCGGGTTCTGGCGCTATAACATAGCGGAACTGTCCAGGCATTATCGTGTGATCGCGGTGGACCTTCCGGGCTACGGCAAGTCGGACAAAGGGGTCTATCCCTACACGATGTCCTTCTATGCCGACGTTGTCAGCGGACTTCTTACACAATTGGGTGTCGGTAAAGTGACCTACATCGGACATTCGATGGGGGGACAGATCGGCATCCACTTCTCGTTCCGCCATCCGGAACAATTGGAACGGCTGATCCTGGCAGCTCCGGCGGGGCTGGAACCGTTCTCGCGCGGGGACGGGGACTGGCTGAAGAGCGTCATGACGATCGATTTCGTGAAGAAGACGCCGGAGGACAGAATCCGTGCGAATCTGGCTCTCAACTTCTATAACTACAGTGAAAAATATGAATGGATGGTGGAAGAACGGACGCGGATGGCGAAAGGGGCGGAGTTCGAGGATTTCTGCTACGCTGTCGTGCGGTCCGTTCATGGAATGCTGGATGAGCCGACCACCAAGAAGCTCTCCCAGATAACAGTCCCGACGCATCTCATCTTCGGAGAGAACGACGGATTGATCCCGAATCCCATCCTGCATGGCGGTTCGGCGAAGGATGTAGCGAAGATCGGCACCGATGCCATCCCGAGTGTGACGCTCAATTTCATCCCGTCCGCCGGACACATGCTGCAGATCGAGCAGCCGGAAGCGTTCAATGCGATCATCAAGGAGATCGTGAAATAGCGGCTCAAGTTTCGTAGACCATCACAATAAAAAACGCCGGCACAAGCCGGCGTTTTTTATTTCTTCCTGACGGGAACAGGGATCGTTCCCGCATTTCCATGTATTACTTGCTGTAGTATTTCTTGACGTATTCTGCCACCATACGGTGCGTGCTGTATTCCGGCACGAGGGTGGAGATCGCCTGACGCATCCGTTTGACCCATGCGCGCGGGATGCCGTTGGCATCGCGGTCATAGAACTCGGGGATGATCTGCTGGCTGAGCACTTCGTACAGGAACTGTGAGTCCTGCGTATCCTGCACATGGGCATCCGCCGGCTGCTCGTCGCCACCGATGGACCAGCCGTTCTTCCCGTCGTATCCTTCGCGCCACCAGCCGTCCATGATGCTGCAGTTCATACCGCCGTTGATGCTCACTTTCTGTCCGCTGGTCCCCGATGCCTCGAGAGGACGGCGCGGGTTGTTCAGCCACACATCGGCGCCGGAGACCAGATAGCGCGCCAGGTTCATGTCGTAGTTCTCCAGGAAGATCACCTTGCCGAAGAGATTGGGGTGCTTCGTGATCTCGATGATGCGCTGGATGAACTTCTTTCCTTCATCATCCCGCGGGTGCGCCTTGCCGGCGAAGATCACCTGGACAGGCTTCTCCATGGCATTGAACACGCCGAGGATCTTCTCGAAATGCGTGAAGATCAGCGGTGCGCGTTTGTATGTCGCGAACCGGCGTGCGAAGCAGATGGTGAGCGCGTTCGGGTCCAGGATGGTGTCGTAGGCGGCGGTGCCGTTGCCGTAGCGGGAATGTTGTTCGTGCAGACGGTGCCGGGCGAACTCGATCAGCTGACGGCGGAGATTGTAGCGAAGGGCCCACAGCTCCTCATCCGAGATGCTCTTCGGATCGAGTGCTTTCTTCCAGTACTTCGGTTCCGTGAAATGCTTGTTCCAGTCCGCGCCAAGCTTGGCGGTCCAGAACGCGTTGGTCTTTTCGCTTACCCAGCTTTCCACATGGATGCCGTTGGTGATGTGACCGATCGGCACGGTCTCGACCGTCTTTGCTTTGGGATAGAGGTGCTGCCACATCTCGCGGCTCACATGGCCGTGGAGTTCGCTGACGCCGTTGGCGGAGCGGCTCATCTTCATGGCGAGGACGGTCATGCAGAAGATATCGTTGGGATTCTCCGCATGTTCCTTGCCGAAGTGGATGAGTTCGTCGACGGACATACCGATCTGCTGGACCTGATGTTCGAAAACGAACCGCATCAGATCGTTGGAGAAGCGGTCATGTCCAGCCGGAACAGGCGTGTGCGTGGTGAAGATACAGTCATCAATGACCGCTTTCATCGCTTTTTCTTTGTGCAGTCCCTTGGCGATGTTCTCGCGGAGCAGCTCCAGCGTCAGGAACGCGGAGTGTCCTTCATTCATATGATACACGGAAGGGGTGATCCCCATGGCGCGGAGCATTCGCACGCCGCCGATGCCGAGAACGATCTCCTGCGCGATACGCGTGGTGGAGTCGCCGCCGTACACATGGGCGGTGATGCTGCGGTAGCGTTCTTCGTTCTCCGGAAGGTTCGTGTCCAGCAGCAGGATGTTGCTGCGTCCAACACGGAGCCGGCGGGCAACGAAGTTGACGGCGCTGAATCCGATCTGCACAGAGCAGACGATCGGATTCCCTTTGGCATCCACCACCAGTTCGGTGGGCTGCCGGTTCATATCGATCTTCAGGTACTGTTCCTGCTGCCATCCGTCCACGCTGATGCGCTGTTCGAAATATCCTTCACGGTAGAAGAGGGAGATGCCGTAGAACGGCACGCCGAGATCGCTGGCGGATTTGGTATGATCGCCGGCGAGGATGCCGAGACCGCCGGAATAGATGCGGACGCTCTCATGCAGTCCGAACTCCGCACTGAAGTAGGCGACCGGTTTCTTGAGTGCTTTGGCATTCGCTGCGGCCCAGGTCTTGGTATTGCTCATGTACGCGTCGAACTCATCCAGGACCGCGGATACGCGTCCTGCGAATTCTGCATCACCGAGGCGTGCATGAAGTTCCTTCTCAGAGATGTCCGCCATGACCCACGAGGCGTTGTGGTTCGTCCGCTCCCATAATTGAGGAGAGAGCTCACGGAAAATGGATTGGGCGTTGGTGTGCCATGCCCACCAAAGGTTACGGGAAAGCGCCGAAAGCCCTTCCATGAGCGAGCGGGTCGATGAGATTCGTTTTTTTGCCATAGACGGTGCGGGTCCTATTTAATGAGAAACGGTTATAAGAAACTGAAAAATGGCAGAAAATCCAATGAGAAAAATACCCCTTGAATCAAAGGGAAGGTCACTGTTTCGGACGGAGAGTCTCCGGCGGAAGGAGCCAGCGGAGCGTTCCGCTGCCGCGGACGGGGATGCCGCGGGTTTCGATACATGCAATGGTGGCCGGTTTCATGGCGACCAGTGCTGTTTCGGATGAGCTGATGAGTGTGGAGATGCAGGCGCTGACGAACGGTTCGTGCGTCACCAACAGCACGCGGCTCTCCGACGGGAGGGTGCGAAGCAGTTCCAGGATGTTCCGCGGATCCGATTCGGGTGTAAGATGTTCCGTTGTTTCCACCGGAACGTCAGGAAGCGATGCGAGGACCGCACGGAGCGTCTGCTGTGCACGGACCAGAGGGCTGACGAATGCGTGGGTGCATTGGATATGCATGCCGGCAAGGAATGTACCGACGTTGGCCGAATCGCGTGTCCCGTCGGCGGTCAATTCCCGTTCGAAATCGGTGGGAGCGGAATTCACCGCCTGCCCGTGGCGTAAGAGATACAGGAGCATCGGCGGTTATCCCAGTTTCTTCCGTGCATCTGCATATCCCGGCTTCAGCACGTCGTAGATGAGTTTGATACGGTCCTTGTACGGGATGAATGCGGACTTCATTGCATTGATGGTGATCTTCTCCAGTGCCGCAAGATCCAGTCCGAAAACGGAATGCGCCAGATAATATTCGTCCGTCAAAGTGATGCCGCTCATCAGCCGGTCGTCCGTGTTCAATGTGAGACGGAATTTGTACTTGTGATAGATGGGGAACGGATGGTCCTCGATCCTGTTCACGGCACCGGTGTGCAGATTGCTCGTCAGACAGATCTCGATCGGGATACGTTTGTCCAGCACATACTGCGCGAGCGTTCCCATGGAGAGCACCTCGCCGTCCTTCACTTTCATATCCTCGATGAGACGTGTACCGTGACCGATGCGGTGAGCGCCGCACCATTGAATGGCCTGCCAGATCGATTCCTTGCCGAATGCTTCGCCGGCATGGATCGTGATGTTGAAGTTCTCCCGTTGGATGTAGTGGAAAGCATCCACATGCTTCTTGGGAGGATATCCCCCTTCTTCACCCGCCAGATCGAATCCGACGACACCCTGATTGCGGAACTCGACCGCCAACTCGGCAACTTCGAGAGAGACGGACGGTTCCATATGCCGCATGGCGCAGATGATCACGCCGTAATGGACGCCGAAATCCTTCTTGCCCCGTTCGAGGCCTTTGAGCACCGATTTGACGATGCGGGAAACGGAGAGACCCTTGCCGGTATGGAAGACAGGAGCGAACCGTGTCTCGAAATAGACAACACCGTCCTTCTTCATATCCTCCACCGTCTCGTAGGCGACACGTTCCAGTGCTTCTTCGGTCACC
>JAVBYA010000330.1 GCA_030824295.1 Bacteroidota bacterium | reverse complement strand
TCTCTTCCGTGTGAAGCAGGATTTCTGGGGGAACTCGAATGTCGGAGCGATCGTCACCGGAACCTCGCGCACCGGTGCCTCTCCGGCGTACACCGTCGGCACGGACTGGGATGTGAAGTTCGACAGCAGCACCTATCGAGTCTATGGATTCCTTGCCGTCTCCCATGCGAACACCTTCATCAACAAACATTTCGAGACACTGCGTCAGCCGTACCTGCAGCAAGGGTCGGCCGGTAAACTGAACTTCGCGAAAGTGAGCGGGGCGTGGACGTACGGTGCCGGGTTCGATTTCACGTCGAAGAAATATTACATCAATGACATCGGCTTCTTCCGTTCGCCGAACGACTACGGCGTGGGTGTGAACGGAGGATACCGCAATTACACACCGGGCGATTACTTCCGCTCCTACACGGTCAATGGGAACATCCATTGGCGCTGGAACTATGACCGGATGACCCTCTTCCGCGAGTTCAACTTATCTTCATCCGCACAGTTCGTCAATTACTGGTCCCTCGGCAGCAGTGCATCGTATTCACTCGGCGGTCAGGACCCGTACGAACCGCGCGGATACGGCGTCTATAATATTCCGGCCAGCTTCTTCATCCGCGGCGAGATCGAGAGTGATAACCGGAAGGATATCATCGTCGAGGCGGAACAGAACTACCGCCGGTATGCGGACGGCGGCACCATCTCTAATACGGAAGGTGTGATCACCGTGCGTCCGACCACGGCAATGGAATACCAGGTATCGGCGGGATATGAACGGCAGCGGGACCTGGATCGATACGTCCGTCGGTACACCGATACGCTCATCGCCTTTGCGGCCGTCGACCCCGTTCCGCTGTTCGGCAGCCGGGATGTGGACGGGTTCGATCTGACCCTGCGCAGTTCCATCCTCTTCACCAGCGACCTGTCGCTGCAGATCTACAATCAGTTCTATTGGGAACAACGGAACTTCGATACGACCACCTATGCGCTGCTGGACCCGGCGCGGAATCTCGTTCCGTATGCGTACGGACTGGAGGAAGCGCTGAATCGAACGTCACTGCAGACGAATGTGGTGCTCCGCTGGGAATACCGCGAAGGGAGCACCTTCTATTTCGTCTGGTCGCACGGCCGCTCGTTCTTCGAGCGGGGCGGATATGAATCCGGTCTCGGAACGAACATGGAGAACACATTCCTCCGCACATCACCGGACAATGTGTTCGCGGTGAAGGTCAGTTATTGGATGAGTCTGTAATACCGTCCCCGCACCGGATGACACTGTTCCGCACATTCTTCACGACGCTTCTTCTCTCTACGATTGCCGCAGCGCAGGTGCGCGCGGTAACCGAACCCCTTTCCCCGTCCTTCGAACAATATACCAGGCGGAACGGTATGGCGTCCCATATCGTGCCCGCTGCCGTGAAGGATGCGCGTGGGTTCGTCTGGATCTCCACCGCGAATGGCATCCACCGGTTCGACGGTACGAACTTCCAGATCTTCCGTTATGATCCATCGGAAGCCGCGGTCCCTCCCGGTGCGAACTATCTCTCCTGCTTTGCCCTCGATTCCAACCGCATCCTTTTCTTTGAATTCTCAGGCAGGATCGATCACTATGATTACCGGACAGGCCGCGTAGAGAACTTTTCCCGTTTTGCAGGGATGGATTCCATCGGCGCGGTGAGTGCGTTCAGGGATACCAAAGGCCGTCTCTGGATCGCAACGAACAATGGTATCGCGCGAATGGATCCGGACGGCCGTCTCGTGAAGGAGTTCCATGTTGCTGCCGATCTGCCGGATGAAGCACGGGGGAACCGCATCAATCTCATCCGTGAAGATTTTTCCGGACGGTTCTGGCTGTCGACATTCGGCAAAGGGATATTCCTGTTCGATCCTGACGCCGGACGCTTCTCGGCGCCGCTCAAACGGTCGCTCTATGACATTCAGGTCCACGACCTCTCGTTCTCATCGGACCGTCGAACGGTTTGGGCTGCGACCGGAGGGAAGGGCGTTCTGAAGATCGACGCCCGCTCTTTGCGGATCACGAATATCACCGACGCGCTCCCTGCACCGCTGTCGGCAATGAAAGCGATCCCCTCGGTCCATGTGTACAAGGATTCCATCGTCTGGATCGGTACACTGAACGGAGTCGTGGAGTATTCTCTGAACGACCGGTCTGCAAAACTGCATTCGAACGATCCCAAACAATCATCCTCGATCTCCAACAATACCGTTCTGTTCATCACGGACTTCCATGACGGCATCCTCTGGTTCGGCACGCAGAAGGGATTGAACAAACTCTCCGCTGCACCTGCCCGTTTCCGCAGGATCTTCAACGATCCGCACGATGACCGGTCACTCTCAACGAATGCGGTGAATCATCAGTGGGAGGATCCGAACGGGAATATCTGGTTCGCCACCGCGCGCGGACTCTCCATCCGTTCTGCATCGTCCGGCCGCTTCCATCATTACAACCTCACGCCATCCGGCGATGCGATCGCGATCCATATCGCGAGCGATCCGGACGGGAATGTGTGGATCGGTACATGGGGGAACGGTCTGCTCCGCACAAAAGTGCCGCGAAGATTCCAAGCCGGTGATCCCCTTCGGTTCGAGACCATCCTTCCTTCGCAGTTCATGAAGAAAACATATGTTGATGCCTCCGGTGACCTCCTGTCGGTTTCATGGGGAGGAGGGATCCATATCATACCCAGGAGCGAGAGGAATGCACGCCGACCGCATGTGCAGACATTGCGGAAAGGGACCGCATCGGGACTCATATCGGATCATATCGCCGACATCTGTCCTGAACGGAACGGCGTGTATTGGATCTCGACCGGGTACGGACTGCAGCGATGGGACCGTGACAAGGGGACGTTCAGCACATGGTACGCAGATACTGTTGACCGGGACCGGACGATCAATCGGTCAACATACATCGTCAAGGATTCATCACAGACGATCTGGGTCGGAACGCAGGGAGGACTCGTGAGCATCGATGTACCAGAGAATGCGCAGCCACAACTGCGCATCCGTTTACAGCAAGAGGGACTGTTCATCTATCAGCCCCAGGTAGATGCGGGCGGTATGGTGTGGTTCGGTGCGCCGCATTCACATCTGTATCAGTTCGATCCTGCCAACAACCAGGCCCGCTCCTACGATCTGACCTATGAAGTGAACGGATATGAATTCAATTTCGGGCATTCCGCTATGATGCGGGATGGAGCTATTGCGTTCTGCGGTACCGACGGCATCCTTCAGTTCTCCCCCTCCGCGCTTCGGTCTGCCGGTGTCATTCCAGCACTGTACCGCACCTCCATCATGGTCGAAGGGAACCCGCTCAACAGCGGAATGGACCATTCACTCCTCACCCGGTTAGAGACATCCCACGACCGGAATACGATCTCCGTCTCATTTGCAGCATTGCAGTTCGATCGGCCGGACCGAATGTCCTATGAGTATCTGTTGGAAGGGACCAGCAGCGGCTGGGTCCCCGCCGGCAACCGCACAGCTGTTACGTTCGCAAATCTCTCGCCGGGATCGTACCGCTTTCGTGTCCGTGCGTCGAACGACAACCGATCGTGGAGCACGGAAGCGTTGCCGTTGACGATCGTTGTCACACCGCCGTGGTGGGAATCATCGTTCGTTCGTTTTTTTGCGGCGATTGTGATCGCGCTGATGTCGGTACTGGTCGTGCAAAGAAAGATCAGACAGTTGAAGCAGGAACAGGAACGGCAGCAGCAGTTCGCCAAACAGCTCATCGATTCGCAGGAAGCGGAACGGAAACGGATCGCGTCCGAACTGCATGACGGCATCGGACAGAATCTGCTCATCATCAGCAATACGCTGCAGATGTACCTTGGTGCGAAACGAAAGAAGAAAGAGGAGATCGAGCGGGTGACCGAACTGACCAAAGAGACCGTCCGGGAGATCCGCAGTATCTCCTCCAATCTCCATCCGCATCAGCTGGAACGGCTTGGTTTGAAGCGTGCCGTGCTCTCCATGGTAGAAGCGGCGGGAAAGACGTCGGGAACGGTATTCTCCGTGACCGTGGATGACGGAATCGCACTGAAGGATCCGCAGACCGAGATCCATCTCTTCCGGATCATCCAGGAGATCGTCAATAATATCATCAAACACGCACTGGCCTCGTCTGCCGAGATTGCATTAACGAGGACAAATACGGACATTCTCATTACGGCCCGGGACAACGGGAAAGGATTCGACCAGCATGGGAATATCTCCGATGGGCTGGGAATGACGAGTCTGAAAGAACGGACCCGATTGCTGAACGGCACCATCACGGTCCGGTCGGAAGCAGACAAAGGAACGGGGATCACCATCACCATACCTCTTCATGGCTAAACAGAACACCATATTCATCGCCGATGATCATCCGGTCTTCTCCGAAGGACTGATGAACATCATCCGCTCCGACCGGCGCTGGACGGTCTGCGGTACTGCGTCCAATGGTGAGGATGCTCTCGCGCAGATCCGACGGCTGAAGCCCGCAGCCGCCGTGCTTGATGTCTCCATGCCGAAACTCTCCGGACTGGAGATCGCGCGGACGGTGAAGCAAGAGAAGATCAAAACGAAGATCATTATTCTTACGATGTTCGACGACAACGCCTATCTGCAGGAAGCACTCGATGCCGGAGTGTTCGGATATCTACTGAAGGACAGTATCGCCTCGGAGATCGTGAAATGTATCGAGCACGTTCTTGACGGAAAACGATTCATCAGTCCCGCGCTCACTGAACTTCTTTTAAGTTCTCCGCACACTGTTTCATTGTCTCCGGCCGATGTTTTGAAGGAACTTACTCCGACAGAGCACAAGATCCTGAAACTCCTTTCACAGAATAAGACGAGCACACAGATCGCCAAAACACTCTTCATCAGCACGCGCACCGTGCAGAATCACCGCGTGAACATCGCCGCAAAACTGAAACTCTCCGGATACAATAAACTGCTCGAATACGCCATCCAGAACAAGACACTCCTCCAAAAAAAGGCGTAGTTCGCCGTAACAGCGCACCATACCCCTGCAAGCCTAAGTACACGTACTCATGTCATAAATGAGTACATCGCTCTATTACCCCGTGCATCGGACCTTTTTATCTTCTTTTGAGATCAATGACTTCAAGTACCCAGTGATGCCGCTGGTGCATTGACTGTCGAATTCAAACCGGTAGATGAAGCACCCGTACCGGGATCAAAAATGCTGGACCACTATTCTATCACAATATCCGCAGGGAGAGCAATGGCCAACTTTGTCCGATGCGCAGGAACATCAATCGATCGCTTCTCGATCGTTCGTTCGATGTTAGTATTCATTCTTGTTTGTATGAGCTCGACCGTATTTGCTCAGCCTCACGAACGAACTCATCCAATATTAGGGAATCCGGGTGAACTGGCCACTTCGTACTACGCAAAAATCTCGAACGGCGAAGCGCCGCCGTCGCCGGAAGGCGCCAATGCGATCAGCGCAAGATTCTTTACCGGACAGAATACGTTCGATAATTTCGGGAACTCTGTCGCATCCGCCGGTGATGTGAACGGGGACGGGTTTCCCGACATCATTGTCGGAGCATACGGTTACTTTAATAATTCTCCGAACCGGGGAAAGGCATACATCTATTATGGCGGACCGGCAATGGATAATGTCGCCGATGTTACGATGACCGGTGAAGCAGTGCTCAACTATTTTGCGTTCGCGGTCTCTGCGGCGGGCGATGTCAACGGAGACGGTTTTGACGACGTGATCGTCGGTGCGTACGGCAATTCCACCTA
>JAVBYA010000109.1 GCA_030824295.1 Bacteroidota bacterium | reverse complement strand
CCATATGTTCCTCGCTGTGTCCGACCGGCACGGCGTCCGGCGCATTCAGAAAGCGGACGCGCGGCTGCGGATTCTCCGATGCGACCGATTTGTGTCCCAGATCGACGGCGAGGCGCTCCCGGTTCACGATGGAGACCACACGGGTGATCACCAGCGCGGCAGGGACGAACGGTTCTTCCGGCATCATCCGCGTGTAGTTCTCGTCCCAATAGACGAACGTGCCGGGACTGCACTCTGCACTTCCGCGCGCGGCGTGAATGGCATAGGTAGGCGACCCGCCTGCGATGACCACCGGCATCTCGCCGAATGCTTCCTTGTACTGCTGTTCCAATGCTGCTATCGGACGGAACGCTTCTTCCACTCTTTTCGTACGCAGAACAGGATCGGCATCGGCGATATGTCCGTCATACGCATGAAGTCCGCGGAAGAGGAACGTTCTCTCCGCCTTCACCTGACGGATGAGCGGCATGGCATGCTCCGGCAGGATACCTGTGCGGTTCATGCCGACATTGCAATCGATGAAGACGCCAACCGGGAACGGTGTGGTGCGGACAACGGCAGCGATCTGTTCCGCTCCCTCCGGCGAATCGACCAGCAGAGAAAACTGCGTGAACATCCGCTCCTCCACCAGCTTCAACAGACGGCGGATCTTCGGTCCGACCGGCTGATAGGCCAGCAGCACATCCGGTGCGCCGACCGAGGCGAGCATCTCCGCTTCGGCAATGGTGGCGCATTTGAACTTAGTGATACCGGCATCGAGCATCAATTGCGCGACATCGGCACTCTTATGCGTCTTCACATGCGGACGGATACGCGAGACATCGCCGACCCGTTCAATGAGCGCACGGATGTTCTGTTCCACCCGCTCTTTGAAAACGATCAGAGCCGGTGAATCGATGGTGTCAATGTTCGATATTTGAAAGTGAAAAGACATAAGAACGGAAACACATAGACACATAGATCACATAGATCACATAGGTACACGCTCTTTGTGTCCTATGTGCCTATGTGTTTTGCTTTTTCTAGATCAGATCGACCATGGATCCGAACTCCGGATCGAACAGCCGCTTGTACGTGCGGATGGCGAACCCGTCGGTCATTCCAGCGATGTAATCGCAGAGCAGACGCGCGCGGCGGTTGGTATCGACGGCAGTGAGGAAGTTCTGCTCCACATACTTCGGCAGAAGGTTCATGGCGAATTTCTCTTGTCCCAGATAGTTCTCAGCGAACGTATCGAAGATCCGCTTCAGCAGATAATCGCCCTTCTTCTCCAACTGATGCAGCTGCGGTGAGCGGAAGACGAGCTCCAGCGAAATATCCTTGAACATCTTCGATTCCTTCCGCGCTTTCGGATCGATCACCAGATCGTAGCGGTAGCGGTTCGTCCTGCCGCTCATGATATTCGTTGTCTCGGCGATGCTGCACGATTCGATGTAGCGTCCGATGCGGCTGGAGAGGGAACGTTCCACGCGTCCTTCCTTCATGGCATTGAACAGGCGCGTGAGGGAATCCTGCAGCTCCGCATCCAATGACTGCGCCGATGCCCAGCGCTCGATCTTCTGCTGGGTGATGAAGCCGGAGTGTATACCGTCCGCCACATCATTGAGGGAATACGCCACATCGTCCGCCCAATCCATGATCTGGCATTCGATGCTGCGGAAGCTGTCCCGCTGTTTCCCTGCCGGGAATGCGGCGGCAACGTCCGCACCTTCGAACACAAAATCGAGGAACGGCTTCTGCTCATTATAGATGAAGTGGTTCTTCGGATTGTCCAACTCGCCGTACAGCGTCTTGTACTTCAGCACACCGTCCAGGAATGCGCGGGTGGGATTCATTCCTTTGCGCGTCACCTTGTCCGAATAGACCGTCTCGGTGAGCAGGCGGAGCGTCTGCGCGTTCCCTTCGAAGCCGCCGTACGGTTTCATCACCGCGTGGAGCGTCCGCTCGCCGGCGTGGCCGAACGGAGGATGACCGAGATCGTGCGAAAGGCAGACCGCTTCAACGAGATGCGGGTCGATGTAGTAGGTATCGGAAAAGAACGAGCTCTTCCGCTGCAGATACGTGCAGATGGCGCGGCCGATCTGCGCCACTTCCAGCGAGTGCGTCAGCCGTGTGCGGTAGAAATCGTACTCGCCGGAGAGGAACACCTGCGTCTTCGCCTGCAGCCGACGGAAACTGGCGGTGTGGATGATGCGGTCCCGGTCCTGCTCGAACGGCGTGCGGTAATCCTCGCGGCGTTCATCCTGCTGCATGCACGCGGTATCGTAGGGAGTGTAAAATGAATTAGTCATAAGATGAAAGATACGAAAGGTATTAGGTACTAGGTGTTAGGTACTAGGTACGAATGAAACGAGAGAATAAAAACTGTAACAGCTGTCAGTTATCAGCTATCAGTTTTCAGCAGCTCGCTAGAACTCATCTCAAAAACCCAGAATCGTTGTTGTGCTGAGCGTAGTCGAAGCACAATTCACACGAAATGTCGCACTTCGACTCCGCTCAGTGCGACTACTTTGATATACATTCCATTTTTGAGATGACTTCTAATATCATTTAAATTCAAATGTGTTGTTCTTTTCGGGCATTAGGTATCAGCTCTTAGCACCTCGCTAGTACCTAACGCCTAGTACCTAGTACCTGCTCTTCCTCTTCCTAGACCGCTTGTGCTCTATTTCTCAGCTGTATCCTCGCTACAAAGAACGTTGTCGGGACGGTGATGAGGAGGATGCCGGCGACGGTCTCCAGACTGAAGGAGCGGTCCCAGATGACGATATCGAACACGGTCGCGAACGCCACCTGCGCGAGGCCCACGGTGGAGTTCTGCGCCGGATTGCCGAGCATGTATGCGCGGGTCATGGCAAGCTGCGCGGCGGTACCGGTGAACCCCACGCCGAAGAGTGAGAAGATGACCGGAAGTGAATATTTCGTCCCGTCCATCAGTTCCGGGAGTGACGGGATCAGAACGATGAATGTGATGATGCTCGCCACTCCCGTAAAATGGGCAACGATGGTCGTGGGATGGATATTCTTGATCCTGTGAAGATTATAGACGGCGATAGCGGCGAAGAGCGCCTGCACGATGCCGACCACGATGGCGAAGTTCCCCTGATCGAAATGCGGCTGCTGGATGAAATAGACCCCGGCGATCCCGCAGAGGATGGAGATCAGCACGGAGCGGGGAACGGATTGATTCCCATAGAAGGCGATGATAAGCGCCATCCAGATCGGCACGAGGTTCGTCAGGGAGGTGGCTTCCGCCAGCGGAAGATGCGCAAAGACGTAGAAGGTGCAGAGGATGGAGAGTGTTCCGATGACGCTTCGCCACCACAATGTGGAAGGAGCGCTGAAAAGGATGAGCGGTTTTTTTGTTGCAAATGCGAGTGCAAGAACAAAGATGAAGTTGATGAACGCCCGGGCGAATCCGGTGATGCGCCAGTCGAACGTATCCTTCAACGAATGCGTGAACGCCCCCATCAACGCGAAACAAAATGCGGAGAAGAGCATCCAGCCAAGAGCAGGTACACTACGATGAGAGAAAAGGGTCATTCAAAAACCAGTATTCAATTCAGAATTCACAATGGAGAATGCAGAATGGGGTGCTGCGACCGGGAACACGATAATCTTCCGATGTTCATTGTGAATTTTGCGTACTGCACCGCTCTTCATTTTCCATTGTAAATTCTGAATTCTGCATTCTGAATTCTGCTTTAATTCGAGATCTCTTCTGAGAGTTTCTCCCACTCCTCCATCAACTGGTTCAGTTTTTTTGTGGCGGCGTCATACTCTGCGGTGATGGTCTTCGCCTTCAGCGGATGTTTGATGAACTCGTCGCTGGCCATCTTCTTCTCCAACAGTGCTTTCTGCTCCTCGGCCGCGGCGATATCCTTCTCCACCTGCTCCAGCCGTTTCTTCAGCTGATGCAGATTCTTCTTCGGCTTCTCTTCCTCACTTTTTACATTTAACTTTTGACTTCCCTGCTCACTTTTCACTTTCGCCTTTTGACTTTCCTCCGCTTTGTAGTTCTCCTTCTTCACCTGAGCAGTTTCCGCCGTAAGCTGTTTCCGTTCCTTCTTCTTCGCGTCGATGTATTCGGAGACGTTCCCCAGGTAGGTGCGGACAGCGCCGTTCGGCGAGATCTCGAGCACTTTATTGACGATCACATCCAAAAAGGCGCGGTCATGCGATACGATCAGATAGGTGCCGTCGAATTCCTTCAATGCTTCCTGCAGTACTTTTTTGGAGCGCATGTCCAGATGGTTCGTCGGTTCGTCCATGATCAGGAAGTTGGCGGGCGCCAGGAGCATCTTGGCGAGGGCCAGACGGCTCTTCTCGCCGCCGGAGAGGACCTTCACTTTTTTGAAGACATCGTCCCCTTTGAAGAGGAACGACCCGAGGATGGTCCGGAGCCGCGTACGGATCTCCCCTTCCGCCACCTCGTCCACCGTCTGCAGCACTTCTTTGTTCAGGTCCAGTTCGTCCGCCTGATGCTGCGCGAAGTACGAGACGATCACATTATACCCGGGCTCACGCACACCGGCCTGATGCGGTTCCACACCCGCAGCGATCTTGGAGATGGTCGACTTTCCTGCGCCGTTCACGCCGACGATGGCGATGCGGTCGCCGCGTTCAATGGTGTACGAGAGGTCCTCGTAGACGACCTTCTCGCCATTCACTTGTCCGTCCGAAGAAGGATACACTTTACGGATGTTCTTCAGCTCCATCACGACGCGTCCGCTGGACTGGGCGAGAGGAAAATGGAAATGGATCTCGTCCTCTTCATCCTCGATCTCGATGAGCTCCACTTTCTCCATCTGCCGTACGCGGCTCTGCACCTGCCGTGCTTTGCTCGCCTTGTACCGGAAGCGGTCGATGAACTCCTGCGTCTGCTTCAGCTGCGATTCCTGGTTCTTCTTTTGGCTGATCGCCTGTTCCTTGCGGATGAGGCGTTCCGTTTCATAGAAGGAATAATTCCCCGCATAGATGTGCATGTTGCCGAGCGACAGAGCGAAGGTCTTCTTGGTGAGCGAGTCCAGGAAGGCGCGGTCATGTGAAATGAGCATGATGGCGCCGTTGTAGTTGCGCAGATAATCTTCCAGCCACTGCAGCGATTCAATATCAAGATGGTTCGTCGGTTCGTCCAGCAACAGCACGGAGGGTTCCTTCAGCAGCAGCTTTGCCAGAGCGATGCGCATCTGCCAGCCGCCGGAGAAGGCGCGGACGTTCTTCTCCATATCCTGGATGGTGAAGCCGAGACCCATCAGCACTGTTTCGATCTTCGATTTCAGACGGAACGCATCGGCATCCTCCTGCTTATGCTGCAGCTCGCCGATGATCTCCAGCAGTTCCATGTACTCGTCGGACGTATGGTCCGTTACCGCCAGCTTCTCGTACGCCTCGTTCAGTTCCTGCTCGATCATCAGCACATCTTCGAACGACGATTCCACCTCTTTATAGAGGGAGGCGTCCGAATCGACCACGGCATCCTGCGGCAGGTATCCCACGGTGACGAATCGGGCCTTATTGACGCTCCCTTCCATCGGCGGATTGATGCCTGCGATGATCTTCATCAGGGTCGATTTGCCGGCGCCGTTGCTGCCGACCAGCCCTATCCGATCATGCGGATTGATGGTAAAGGAGATATCGTCGAACAGGTAGCGTTCGCCGAAGTTGACGGTAAGATTGTTCAGAGAAAGCATTTAGAAGGATTCCAAATTACTATTAGGGCTTAAAAACATGAATAACCGCAATGAGTCTATTGGGCATGAAAACCCCTACGCAATCAGCACACTGGGCAGGGGAAA
>JAVBYA010000501.1 GCA_030824295.1 Bacteroidota bacterium | reverse complement strand
AGTGTAACTCCTATGATGTGTGTTGGGTGTAGTGGATTATGGTACTTCGGTGTAAGCGTTCTGGTATAGCAGAGTCTCAAGTATGTTCGGCCGTGGCACACTCCTTTCTTTGCCAAAGTTCTTAAAATTGAGGATGAAAGTCAAAAATTAAAAGGTGACGCCTATCGCAAATGACTGAATACCGCCGAATTTGCCGAATTCCTGGTGGGAAAAGTCGAAAGAAACGATATTTGCCCCGGAAACCTCATATTTTGCTCCGGCGCCGAGGGTGAACGTCTCTTCCCGTTCGGGCAAAAAGAGCGATTTCAGACCGCCGCGGATGAAGACCATGTCCCGCCATGAGAACTCCCCGCCCACATTCAGGATCTCCGCGCTGTCGCTGGGACGCAGCGCATCCGCTGCAACCACCAGGCTCATCTCATCCGAACGGAATGCATCCATTGAGATACCGGCTCGGAACAGCAGCGGCAACGGCCAATCCTCGGTCTTCAGGACGGAAACGATGGTCCCGTTATTGCCTGCTTGATCAGGCAGCGCATCATAGTTATTGTAGAGATCCTTCCCGTCCAGGCGCATATCCGCACCGAAATTGGAAATGCTCATACCGATCGTCAAACCATTGAAATCGGTGACATACTTCAGACCGATATCCAATGCGAACGAACTGGCAGAGACATTATAGATCTTCTGCTGAATGTATTTTCCGGTACCGCCGATGGAGAATTTATCGGTCAGGTTACGGGCATAGGTGAGTCCGACCGACAGATCTGCCGCCGACCATGTCTCATCTCCTCCCATTTGGTCCAGCTCTGTGGTGAGCATCTCTTCGCCGTAGTTTAATTGGGTCACGCTCACCCCCACCGCACTCCCGTCACCGAGATTGACCATCACACCGACCCAGTCCAAGTCCGTCTCCACCAGCCAGTCCGTATGGGAGACCAATACCTGTGAATATCCCGGCTGCGAGATGGCACCCGGATTATAATAGAGTGCCGACGCATCGCTCGCGATCGCCACGAACGCACCGCCGAGTGCGACGCCGCGCGGTCCGACGGAGATACCGAGGAACGGTGCGGCAGAGGTGCCGACCTTTGTTTGGGCCGTAGCCGCTGTGCTGAGCAGTCCGGCAACGATGGTCAGAAGAAGGATCTTTTTCATACTGCGCTCCCGATTTGGGTCTGATTCAACATTGTCATGATGATTATTTGATCACCGCGATCTTACCGGTCTTCGTTCCGGCGGATGATTCCACAACATAGAAGTACACACCGTACGCAACATCCAGGTTCTCCTTGGTCTTCACATCCCATCCCACTGTGCCATTATGGATCGAACCTTCATGGCGCAAGGTCCTGATATGTTCACCGCGAGAAGTGTAGATGGAGATGACCGAACCGACCGGAACATTCTGGAATTCGATCTTCCGGCCGCCGCGGCCGAATGTACCGGCGGCGGGAGGTGTTTCCCATGTTGCCTGCACCACGTATGGATTGGGAACGACCCTGATATTGGAGAGTGACGGTGAAATGGAGGAAGTGACGATCCTCGGTTTTTCGGTTTTGAATACGTACACATCCCCTTTACGGAACGATTTCATCGTGCGGATCTTCAGGGAATCGCCCGGTACGAACGAAAGGATGGTATCCCTGGTATTATCCTGCCACCACGTGGGATTCAGGAATGTGATGGTCCATGTGTAGCGAAGCGAATCCTTCGCATCCCGTTCGAAGAATAGGAATTGATCCGTGTTTGAGAGCTGACCGACATTAAGATTATCGTTCCAGTAGATCTCTACGCGTTTATTATCAGTGATATTCCGCACAGAGAAGTTGATCGGAATTTTCGGGAACCCATAGATCCCGGTCGTGGAATCGATGACGGTATTCGAGAAATGGATGTCATAATCCGCTGCGTATGCTGTTGCGATCTCATTCGCACCATTACCGTCGATATCCTGATCGATGGTCGAGAATTGGAAGCCGTAGGCCTTGGTCCCGGTGTTCCATTTTGTCAATGAATCGACCAGGTTGATCTTGCCTGTCAGTTCCGGCCATTTGTTCTCGAAATGGAGCTGGACGCCGTCAAAGATGTCGGTATCGTAGGTCTCGTTCACGAACGGACTGCCGTTGATGTACGGGCTCCGATACACCGGATAGTATTGATATCGGATGGAGTACCGTTTCAGATTGTTCGTATCCGCCTGCAGGTCATACCGGTTCTTCGCCTGGATGGTCCCTCGTTCGTAGTGGATGCTGTATTTGGATGTATCGACCAGCGAACCATCCAATTGGAAGATGGAGACCGTTCCGGGAACCAGATTCGTTCTGGGGAGCCGGGATGCGATATTATCCACTTTTCCCGGAGTGAATGTACCGGTATACCACGTGGTATCCCGGACAGTGTATGTTGTCGTCACCGGAGAGAGTTTGCCGCTGTCACGGGTATCGCTGAATGCAATTTCGTAAGTGTTTCCGGTGATCTTCGATCCATCGATGACATTGAAATAGACATTACCGTTCCCGGTCACACCCGGCTGAGCGGTCAGTTTGGTGGAGGACGGTGGCGCCGTGTACCCGGCGGCCTTCTTCCCCGGCGTGACGATGGCGACGTTCTGCGATGCACCGCGGACGCGTCCTGCCTGATCGATGTCGATCTTCCAGCCGTTCTCCGACGGGAAGATACCGGAGGAGTCGTTACCGGCGTCATAGGCGACGATGACGTAATAATATGTCTTCCCGTTCATCACCTCGGTATCCACGGTATCATGCTGGAGACCGGTATTCTTCCCCAGGAAGTATGTGAAACCGGCTGCATCGTTGAATACGGATTCCGGAGCACGGTAATATCCGTCGATGGTATCCTTCAGATCGAACTGGAATGTCGGTTTGAACCCTTTGCGGATACCGTTCGCATCCGTTACAGAGTACGCATCGTTGAACTCGTAGTCGGTCGCTTTATAGATCTTGTATCCCTGGAAGTCCTTGATCTTGAACACCGGATCGATGGCATCTTCCGATTTGCGGTCCCAATACAGAAGGACTTTACCGTCCTCTGCTACAGCAGTGAGTGTCGGCACCGGTTCCGGAGCGATGGCGAACTGATAGTTCGCATCATAGATCTTCTGTACCGTCTGTTTATGTTTCACCAGATCGTTGATATTGTCCTGGACCGATCCGCCGATACCGCCGCCGTAGACCAGTGCGAGCGAGAAGCGTTCGGTCTTCTTGGACAGCAGCGGGAAGTAACCGGAGGCATAGATGAAGTCGCCGTCGGCACCGCCTACAGGGACGTTGTTCTCGATGTTGGACGGTACGGAGAATGTGCCGGGCTGCATCAGTTTCCACATCTCGGCATCATTGCCGAGCGGAACGTCGCGCGACGGTGCGAAATAATAGAAGCTGGTCAGACCGATCTGATCGGATTCATTGATGTCAAGCTGATCGAAATTCGGTTCGCCGGGACTCGGGATGGAGTTCTTCTCCCCTGTATCGCCCGTGCCGGAAAGACCGTCTTGACCGACGTCATCATACCGCACATCCCAGTCATTATCGTTATCCACGCCGTCATCGCGGCGCTCGTCGACCATGGAGAGCGGACCGCCGGTGAACGCCGGGGAATATTCAGCATGATGGACCGGCCGGAGGATGTTAATGAGATATTTCTTGCTGACCGGGTCCACTTTGATCTGACGGTAATGCAGCGAGAAATTCTCGTCGATCACGCCGTCCAGATCGTTATCGATACCGTCATAGGCGTTCGGATTGACGATCGTATCGCTCAGCACGACGACCCTGTTCCCTTCGACCAATTTGGTCACACCGGGAGTGATGGTGACCGTTCCGCCGCGTGTGGTAAAAGTAGTGACGGCATTCGGCATCGGCACGACCGTTCTGGAGAAATCGTTGGCGATCAACACCAGGTTCTGTCCCGGAAAGATCTGCGTGGAATCGAAGTCGGTCGCCTTGAACAGCTGTGTGGTCGGATTCAGATGGTATTTCGGGACGTCTCCGTCATTGTCGATACCGTCATACGGGTTACCCGGACTTTCGAGGAATGCATATCCGACGAGACCGACCGGTCCCTGCCAGAACGGGTTCTGCATTCCCGGGATGTCGCCAGTGTAGGTGATGTTCTCATCAACACTGTAGAACGACCAGTCATCATCCGCTTCCGTGAAGAACTGCGTTCCGGTCACACCGACAAGTGTGCCGACAAGCATACCGAATGCGACACGGTCATAGTTGGTGGTGCTCTTGTTCTCGATCTCGTACAGGAAGAAGATGTTATCCTGCGCGAGGAATTGTGTCCACTGCAGACCGCGCACTTTCACTTCCAGACCAAGACCAGAGCGGTTGATGTTCGTGGAATCCGGTTTGAATGCGATACTGTCCGGATTGAACTCTGCGAAGTTGAACCGCTGGTCATTATTATCATCCATCACATAGAAGCTCTCCTGGTTAGCGCTGACGCGCTTACCGAAGTAGCCGTTCCATGAACCCTGCCACCCCGGATCGACGGCATCACCCAACTTATCAGGCCATTGCACCGGCCAGGTGTTCTTATCATCGCTCATTGCAATGCTTTGGCTGAGCGGATTGAAATATCCGTCCACCGGCATGAAGGTCCAGCGAGAGATCCCGTCCGGAGCATAATCATGGATCGAGGCAGGACGTGCGACCGGTGTGCCGATAACGGTCTGGAATTTCTTCGCACCGGCCTTCACTTCGGCTGCGACCAGGATCGACACATCGCCGAGATAACCGTTGGACGAATAGATCCACGCACCGCGCGGACGCGTATCGACCGGCTGGCCGATGACGCCCCAGTTGCCGAACACCGTTTTCACACGATTGGCATTATGCACGGAAGAGCGGTAATAGCTCGGCCCGGAAGCTTGCGGGAAGACCTGCACGGACAGGACAATGAGCAGGACGGTCCAAATGTAATTTCGTTTGGCGTTCATAGGTATCCCTGATTAAAATTCTACGGTTGTTCCGACTTCGATACGGCGCGGTTCGGAGTAGTTCGTGGGAACAGTGAAATAATCGCTGATGGTGTTGATATACTCACGCTGGCCCGTCTGCTCTGCGATACCGATGTAGCGGGTCTCCCCTGCACGTCCTGTATCGCCGTATACGCCGACCTCGTTCTTGATGTCGAAGATGTTGTTGACACGGGCAAAGATGGTGATCTTGAGCGCATCAAGCGCGATGTTCTTGTAGATACGGACGTCGGTATTGAAATAGACCGGCTTGATCTCGGAGTTCGTCAGGAAGACCGTCACATCCTTCGTCACTTCGGGCGTGTACGGTGTGCCGCTGCCGTATTGACTGATGAAACTTCCGCCCCACGTCTCTTCGGAGTAGGAGAAGATGGCGTTCAATGTATGCCGTTGGTCCCAGCCCAGTGCGGTCAGCTGAACTTCCGGAAGTTGTCCGCCGGCCACCTGGTTGCGCGCCTGGTTCGGATCGGAGGCGCTCCCCTTTGCGATCTGGAATGTGTAGTCGATGCCGAGCGTCATTCCCTGCGCGAACCGTTTGTCGAGCGAGACGATGAAGCCGCGGACGAAACCAAAGTCGCTGTTCACATACTTCGTATAGGCGCGGGAAGCGAAGCCGCCGCCGATCGGGATCTGGTCCGCACGCGAACCGGTCAGGTTGCGGATATCGCGGAGGTATGCGGTAACGTCGATGCTCATATCATCGGTCAACTGCTGTTGCAGTCCGATCTCACCGCTGATGGTCTGTTCTGGATTCAGGTCCGCGTTGCCGGTCGGCGCACCGCGATGGTCCACGTTACCGGT
>JAVBYA010000161.1 GCA_030824295.1 Bacteroidota bacterium | reverse complement strand
ATTCATCCCGCAGCGTCCGGTGAACAGCCATAAGCATTCGGTGGGGAAGGTCTTCATTCTTGCAGGTTCCAAAAGCATGATGGGTGCCGCGTGGCTCTGTTCCCAGGCAGCACTGCGGAGCGGTGCGGGACAGGTGATCCTCGGGATTCCGGAGTCGGAATATGCGTCCATCGCCAAACGGACCGTCGAAGTGATGCCGTTAGGACTTCCATCCACCAAACAGGGAGGTCTTTCATTGAAGGCACTGCCGCAGATCAAGCAACGGCTCCAATGGGCTGACGTCCTGCTGATGGGCTGCGGAATGTCCAGGGATCCGGAAACGCAGGAACTCATCCGGAAGATACTCTCCGAGTGCCGTATCCCGATCGTGCTGGACGCCGATGGTCTCACCGCGGCAGCAAAGGATCTATCGGTCCTCCGGCGGAAGGGAAGGGAACTCATCATCACCCCGCATCACGGTGAATTCTCACGGCTCACCGGGATCAGTGCGAAAGAGATCGCGATGGAGCCATTCCGGTATGCATCGGAATTCGCCCAACAGCACTCATGCACCGTCATCCTCAAAGGGGCGCCGACCGTTACGGCCGGACCGGACGGCCGGTGCATCGTGAATTGTACGGGGAATCCAGGGATGTCCACTGCCGGAAGCGGGGATGTGCTGGCTGGTCTCACTGCTTCTATATTGGCGCAGGGAGCCAAACAGAAGCCAGCGGCAGTCTCGTCCGTGTTTCTTCACGGGGCAGCGGGGGATGAAGCAGCACGGAAGATCGGGCAATATGGGATGACCGCCGGCGATATCCTTCGCTCTGTACCGTCCATCATCAAGGAGGTTGTACTTCGATGAATTCCAATGATAAGGTCATTGCTTTCCTTCAGTTCCAGCTTCCGGCACTCGCGTGGTGCATGTTCATTTACATTGCGTCGTCCATTTCCTCGGCAAACATTCCTGCCTTCACCAGTTATTCGGATAAGTTCGTGCATGCGGGTGTCTTTGCCATGCTCTGTTGGCTGACGCATGTTGCCTTCTTCCATCAGCCGATCCAGTGGCTGAAGAAACATTCTCTGCTGCTTGCCGTGCTCTTTACTGCGCTCTATGGTTTCACGGATGAGTTCCATCAATCGTTCACGCCCGGACGGTATTCCGATCCGCTCGACCTGCTTGCGGATACGGTCGGCGGCATCCTCTATGCATCGCTCCACGGCTGGCTCCGTTTCTACCGTTATGAGTGAACTCCTCAGCCGGTTCACTGCCATCCCCACGTTCCGTTCGCTGCATCACCGCGAATACCGCCTCTTCTTTTCCGGCCAGATCGTTTCGCTCATCGGTACGTGGATGCAGACGATGGCGCAGTCCTGGCTCGTCTACCAGCTCACCTATTCGTCCGTCTGGCTCGGCATCGTCGGCTTCCTGAACACCATCCCGATGCTGCTGTTCGCACTCTACGGCGGTTCCATTGCGGACCGTTTCTCCAAACACCGCATCGTGCTCATCACGCAGGTGCTGTCGCTCATCCAATCCGCACTTCTGTTCACTCTCGTTGTCTCCGAAACAGCAACAGTAGAGATGGTCTGCATCCTGGCATTCACGCTCGGTACGATCAATGCGTTCGACGTTCCGGCCCGGCAATCGCTGGTCGTGGAACTGGTGGGGAAGGAGCATCTCGCGAACGCCATTGCGCTCAATTCCGCATCGTTCAACGGCGCGCGGATCATCGGTCCGGCCATCGGCGGGGTCATCATCGGCACGGCCGGCATCGCCTGGTGTTTCTTTCTGAATGCACTCTCGTTCTTTGCCGTCATCATCGTGCTGCTCCGCATGCGTCCGGTCGTACGGACGGCCGCAGCGGGAGTGAATCCCGGGTTCTTCCGTTCCCTTAAAGAGAGCGTCGACTATGTCCGGTCGGACAGGATGCTGGTCGCCGTGCTGACGCTCGTCGCCGTCATTACGATGTTCGGCTGGTCCTACACCGTGCTGCTGCCGGTCTTTGCGGACCAGGTGCTGATGATCGGCGCTGTCGGTCTAGGGAATCTGATGATGTCCTTCGGCATCGGGGCGCTGGTCAGTGCCATCTTCATTGCGAGCTCCGAAAGCCGGGTCCGGCCGAGCCGGTTCATCTACGGCGGCATGTCCCTCTTCATCCTGGGAGTAACGGTCTTTGCTCTCTCCGTGAATGTCGCCGTCTCCATGTACAGTCTCATCTTCGTCGGCATGGGACTCATCATGTTCATCGCCACGGCGAACACCACCATTCAGCGCCGCGCACCGGATGCGATGCGGGGGAGGGTGCTGGGACTGTACCTTCTGATCTTTCAGGGACTTGCTCCATTCGGACATCTCGGCATGGGATGGCTGGCGGACCAGATCGGTCCCCGCTATGCCGTGATCTCCGGAGCTGCTGTCTGCGCTGTTGCTGGCATCGCAATGCGTCTGGTGATGAACCGGCGCAGTTCCAGCGCTTCGTAAACTCGCCATCCGGCTCTTCCGCCACCCACTGTACAGTTACCGCGAACTGTAACGCAAACCTGAACCATAATATGTACTTGACAATTTTGTTATAATAACCTACTTTTGAAAGCCCTTCCATAGAACTCTAACATTAGGATACTCTTGTCCGTTACGATCTACGACATCGCCAGAGAAGCCAATGTAGGTATTGGTACGGTTTCCAGAGTGCTGAATAACAGCGCCAATGTGACGACGGAGACCCGAGAACGGGTGATCACCGTCGCCCGGAAACTGAACTACCAGCCCCATGCCTTTGCCCAGGCGCTCGCCCGGAAGCGGTCCAATACGCTGAGCGCCATCATTCCATTTTTCACCAATTATTTCTTCATCGAAGTCCTTCAGGGTGTCCAGGAGACACTTTCATCGCTCGGATACGATCTGATCATCCACGGTGCGAACAATCAGCAGCAGGTCGCAGAGTATCTTCAGCGGTCCATGCGCAAAGGGAGGGTGGACGGCACGTTGTTGTTCTCGCTCGAGCTGCCCGAGAACTTCGTAGAAGAGTTCCGACAGCAAAAAGTGCCGCTTGTCCTTGTGGACACGTTCCATCCCGCGTTCGACTCCATCCGCGTGGACAATGCCGGCGGTGCCACCATTGCAACTGAGCATCTGATCTCCCTCGGCCACCGGAATATCGGGATGATCAATGCCAACCTGCAGAGTGCCCCGGCCCGTGAACGTCTCGCGAGTTTCCGGCAGACCCTGCAGCAAGCCGGCATTCAGATCCCGGACGGGAATATCGTCAACAGCGCCGAAGAGAAGAACGACGGGTTCAGCAGGGAGTCCGGTTTTCGCGGTATGATGGAATTCCTCGGCCGCGGACTGCCGCTGCCGACTGCGTTCTTCGTTTCCAGCGATATCCAGGCCATCGGCGTACTCGCCGCATTGCGTGAACGGAACATCCGCGTGCCGGAGGATGTTGCCATTGTCAGCTTCGACGATGTGGAACTGGCAAAGAATTTCGATCTGACCACCATGCGCCAGCCCATGTTCAAGATGGGGGAACTGGCTGTGAAGAAGATGATCGAACGTATCGAACATCCGGAGGCTCCAGTGTCATCCGTCAGTTTCAAACCGGGGCTCGTCATCCGGGCCAGCTGCGGCGCGAACAAGCAATACGTCTTTCACGAACAGTAAACGTGTTTTGTTTTCATCAATCATTTCGGAGTCCTGGAATGAAAAAGAACGTCATCATACTCACGCTCCTCACGGGTCTGCTTCTTTCGCTGCTGACGGCCGGTACCACCGGTAAGATCGTCGGAACGGTCATCGATGCGAAATCCGGTGAGCCGCTTCCCGGCGTCAATATCATCCTTGTCGGCACATCGTACGGCGCCGTGTCGGACTTCGAAGGGAATTTCCTCATCCTCAATCTGCAGCCCGGCGTCTATACGATCCGCGCGTCGTCGATCGGATACACTCCGATCAGCTACTCGAACGTGCAGGTGAAGAGCGATCTGACGACCAAACAGGACTTCAAACTGTCCGAAGAGACGGTGATCGGCGATGAAGTGGTCATCACGGCAGAACGTCCGCTGGTGCAGAAGGATCTTACCGCCACGACCGCTGTGGTCGGCGGCGACGATATCAAACAGCTTCCGGTCACTGAGATCGGTCAGGTGATCGGACTCCAGGCCGGTAACGTTGCGGGTAGTATCCGCGGCGGCCGTTCCGGTGAGACGGCATACTGGATCGACGGTGTGCCGGTGACGGACGCCTTCAACGGCAGTGCGGTGGTGGATGTGAATCCGAGTATGGTGCAGGAATTGCAGGTGCTTTCGGGTGCGTTCAACGCGGAATACGGTCAGGCAATGTCCGGTATCGTGAACATCGTGACGAGGGAAGGTGCGGAGAAGTACACCGGCAGTATCACCGCCTATGCCGGGGACTTCCTGAGCAATCACAGCAATATCTTCAAAGGGATCCAGAAATTCGAACCGCTCAACATCCGGAACATCGAAGCAAGCGTCAGCGGTCCGCTGGCAGGGAAGGATGTCTCCCTCTATCTTAATGCCCGCAATATCCACTACGGCGGGTATCTGAACGGCATCCGGCGCTATACGCCGAGCACCGCCATCGGGAAGAGGGTCGATAAGGACGAAGCATACATCATCGGGACCCACTTCGCCAGCGATTCCACCTACATCAATCAGAATATCACCTCCATCGCCGCCGGCGGTTCCATCACCCAGGCACTGGCCGACTCCATCAACAGACACCGTTTCGATTCCGCGTATTCCATCTTCCGCAGCATGTACGATCCCGCATCCAGTGTGGGGGACGGGAAGACCGTGCCGATGGGATGGAATGACAAACAATACGTCCAGGCAAAACTCGCCCTCCGGTTCTCATCCGAATTGAAACTGAACATCACCGGTATCTATGATGATGTTGTTTCGCAGGGGTTCAACCGCGACTTCCAGTACAATCCCGACGGACAGGGAAAGGATTACACCCGCAGTTATACCGGTATCTTCCAATTGACCCACACGCTCAGCGCGAATACCTTCTACACCATCGGCGGTTCATACTTCAAGAAATCATATCAGCACTATCTCTACGAGAACCCGTACGACACCCGCTATACGCATCCTGAGTTGGCCAATCTGGGACGTTCACTGAGTTCCTACTCCTTCAGCACCGGCGGTTCCGACCTGAACCGGTACAAACGTTCCACCACCACCGGTCTGCTGAAAGTGGACCTGAGCAGCCAGGTGACCAATCAGCACTTCGTGAAGTCCGGTGTGGAACTGCGGCGGCACGAGCTCTTCATGGATGATGTCACGCTTCGTCCGGCGAATGCGCAGGCTACATATAAGATCGCTCAGTCAAGCCGGTACATCACCACCGTCGTGGATGGCGACAGTTTGCAGAATCATGATACCTACACGCACAATCCGTATGAACTCTCTGCATATGTGCAGGACAAGATGGAGTTCAAGGACCTTATCGTGAACATCGGCGTCCGCGTGGATTACTTCGAACCGGATGCGAACGTTCTTGCCGACGATGAAGACCCGGATATTTACCTTCCTGCAAAATTCCTGAATACATTCCATGATCTGAACGGCAACGGACAGCGTGATGCCAACGAACCGGCAAAGACGGTCGCAGACCGCCGCGCCTATTGGTTCAAGAAAGCAAGTCCGAAACTGAAGATCAGTCCCCGTTTCGGTGCTTCGTTCCCCATCACCGACAGAGGTGTGATCCATTTCTCCTACGGACATTTCATCCAGACCCCGAACTTCGAGCGTCTGTATGCGAACCCCGGATTTAAGGTCGGACAAGGGACCGGTAAC
>JAVBYA010000486.1 GCA_030824295.1 Bacteroidota bacterium | reverse complement strand
CCGGTCCTGAAGACCGATGTCCCGCACTGGGGCTCATTACGCATCCATCCAACGACCAAAGAGCTCATTGGCTACAATAATTTGGCAGGGACCGGCGGTGCATTCTATCGGATGAGCAGCGACGGCATCGATGCCGAGCAGATCGGTTCGACGGTCACCTCCAATATGAAAGGATTCGCACTCTACAACGACTCCATGGCATATCTGGGAGCGTACAGCGGCGCCATCAACACCGTCAACATCCGCACCGGTGTGTTGACGCAGCTCGGCACCAACGGCGTGTTCGTCCGTCCGGGCGGTCTGGCATTGAATCCCGTGAACGGTACGCTCTGGATGTCCCTGCGGAACACTACCGGTGCGATGGACAACATCTATAAAGTGAACCGCACGACCGGACTCTCCACACTCGTCGGCAGTTCCGGTCTCGGCGCGCCGATCATCGATATCGTCTTCGATAAGAAAGGGACCCTTTACGGATTGAGCGGAGCAGGCGCACAGACCAACACACTCGTACGGATCGACACTGCAACCGGACTGGCATCGGTCATCGGTTCGCTCGGGCGGCCGGATATCCAGGCGATCGCCCTGGATGCAGATTTTGCTGCGGATATTCATTCCGTTCCGCTCCTTCCAACATCGGTTCAGCTGGAACAGAACTATCCGAATCCGTTCAATCCAACCACCGTCATCCGGTATGCCGTGCCTGCCGAAGCGCACGTGAGCATTTCCATCGTCAATCTTCTCGGACAGACCGTTGCCGAACTGGTGAACGAGCGGCAGCGTGCCGGCTGGAAGCAAGTGGAGTGGAATGCCGGAGGGATGGCGAGCGGTATCTACTTCTGCACGCTGAGATCCGGCAGCACCGTACAAATGCGAAAAATGATTCTGATGAAATGATCACCGTTCGGATCCTATAGACCACTATTAAAGGAGCAAGGCATGACCACAGAACGAACAGTCCTTACCGTTCAGCAATGGATCAAGACCTCTTTCCTCGGCTGGCTGGCCGGCATCTTCCTGCTGGTGCTCACTTCCGGCGTGTTCGATGCCGTCGGCGTGGAAGGATTCCAGTTCTATCTCGGCATGAGCATGGGGGCGAGCGTCGGTTATCTGCAGTGGCGGCTGCTGAAACGAATGAACGGCATCAGCAGTGAATGGCTCACCGCCTCCGCTGTCGGCATGGGAGTTCCTTTCCTTCTCTTCGATCTGCTGAAGAACTACGCAGGAATGGCGGCCGGACCCGAATCACTGAAGTACAGTGTTGCCCTCGGCGGCTTTGCGGCAGCATTCTGGCAGGCACTGGTGCTGAAGCGGGCAGGTTTCTCAGCTTCACGCTGGGTGCTGGTCGGCTGGTCCGGGTGGGTGCTGGGCACCGCAACAGTGCTGGCGATCGACTATACCAAATACATCAGCAGCAATAATCTTGTCCTCTTCGTGCTCAACTTAGTACTGATGGTCGCCGGCGGTGCGGTGTTCGGCACCGTGACCGCGACGCCGCTCATCAAGATCCTCTCGTCCGCCGAAGCAAAGCCGAACGAATGACCGGCATCCTCATCCTTCGGCGAGTTTCTTCATCTCGAGCATGATGGATCTCCAGTTCTCCAGGGAATGCGCATACGCTGCTTCGTCAGGGAAACCGCGCTGCTCCAGCTGCAGCAGGCACCCGGATGACTGCGGCACAATGGTGAACGCGACCGTTGCAAAATTCTCCGGCAGGTCCGGAAGCGGTGAGAACGAACTGTGATAGGAATACGCGAAGTGTTCGTTCGTCACGTATCCCATGACCGTTCCCTTGTCCACATACTCCTTCCCTTCCCACGCTCCGGTGAAGCGGATCGTTCCGCCGATGCGCGGTTCCACCGTCATCGTTGTTCCGTACAGATATTGTTTCACCAGCACCGGATCTGTCAGCACCTGCCAGATCTTCTCTGCCGGAGCATCGATCAGGATCTCCTGATTCAGCACCATGGTATTCAGCATTGTCTCTCCCTTTGATGTATATGTGAAGCGTCAATATAGCGCTTCGTATCGCTGATGGATTGCATAAATGCGACAGACGATGCATCGGCTGCTCCATTTCAGCACATTTTTTCTTATCCTGCAATATGGTACAACGGAAAGAATCAAAACCGGTCGGCATCCTTCACCGCACCCCCGTCCCTCCCGGCGCACAGTTCGAACGGTACGTGCCGGCATCGGAACGGAGCCGGGCATTCGCGGAACATTACTGGAGCATCCGCTGGAACCTGTCCGAACCGGTCCGACGCATGAACCTTTCCCATCCGTCGTTCCATGTTGTCATTGAGCCGGAACAGCCGCTCATCTACGGCGTCCCTTCGCATACCTTCGAGCGCGTGCTGGAAGGGAACAGCTGGGTCTTCGGCATCAAGTTCCATCCCGGCGCATTTCGTCCGCTGCTGAACGGACCGGCTGCGGCATACACCGACAAAACCGCACCGCTCGGCAGCATCTTCGGCGCGAAGGGAGATGAGTTCATCCAACTGGTTCTTGCATCGGACGAGGAGGAGAAGAAGGTCGAAGCAGCGGATGCATTCCTCGCCTCCATCCTGCCGGAGCCGGATGAACGGACAGCGCTGGTACGAAGGATCACGGAGACGGTGCAGACGGACCGGGAGATCGTGACGGTCGAACAGATCGCAGAACGGTTCGGACTCGGCGTCCGCTCCCTGCAGCGCCTCTTCCATGACGCCGTCGGCATCACCCCAAAATGGCTCATCAAACGGTACCGGCTGCATGAAGCGGTGGAGACGATCAAGGAAGGCGGGAGCATCGATTGGGCCCAGCTGGCGCTCCGGCTCGGGTATTTCGATCAGGCACACTTCATCCGGGAATTCCGCACCTTCACCGGCCGTTCTCCCGCCGAATTCGGGCGCAGCACCGGCTGAATTCACCGAAATTCACTCGACAGCAATGCGGCAATTCTCTATATTGGCAACGATCACCAGCAATATATTCACGGAGACCGAATGAAACGCACCATCCTTCCCATCCTCGCCGCAACGGTCTGGATCAGCATTTCGGAGTTCGTCCGGAATCAATTCCTTCTCCAGTCCTATTGGACGGAGCACTACGGCGGACTGGGACTCTCCTTTCCCGCCGCACCGATCAACGGCGCCATGTGGGGTGTCTGGTCCCTCCTCTTTGCGGGGGTCATCTATGTGCTGCGCACGCGGTTCGATCTGCGCGAGACCTTCGTCCTTTCCTGGTTCATCGGATTCGTGATGATGTGGGTGGTGATCGGCAATCTCGGCGTGCTGCCGTTCGGCATCCTCCCTGCCGCTCTGCCGCTGAGCATGCTGGAAGCGTTCGGTGCAGTGTGGATCGTTGGGAAATTAAAAACATAAAAAAATTATCAAGATTGCAGGATTGAAAGCGGAAACACATAGGAACATAGGAAACATAGAAGAAAAGCGATTGAATGATTACAAGATTGCAAGATTGCAAGATTATCAAGATTCAAAAATTGAAAAGCGGAAACACAGAGAAACGTAGAAAGCATAGAAGAAAATCAATTGAATGATTGCAAGATTGCAGGATTGAAAGAACAGACGATTAAGGATGATGTGAGATGAAAGAAATGATGAAAGCGGCGCTCTATCATGAATACGGCGGACCGGAAGTGGTGCATATCGGCACTGCGCCGAAGCCGGTACCGAAAGAGGATGAAGTGCTCATCCGCGTCCATGCAGGCACGGTCAACAGGACCGATTGCGGATTCCGTTCGGCGGATTACACCATCGTCCGTCTCTTCGGCGGATTGGTCCGTCCCAAATTCAACATCTTGGGATGTGATTACGCTGGGGAGATCGTGGAGACCGGAAGCGCGGTCAGTGATTTCGCGCCGGGTGACCGCGTGGTGGGCTTCGAGGAGTGGAAGTTCGGGGCGCATGCTGAGTACATCATTCAAAAGGCGAAGCAGCCGTTCACGCGGATACCGGACGGCATGACGTACGAGCAGGCGGCACCGATCCTGGAAGGAGCGCATTACGCGCTGAGCAATCTCCGCGCAGCGAAGATCGCTCCCGGTCAGCGATGGCTCATCAACGGGGCGACCGGCGCCATCGGTTCCGCTGCGGTGCAGCTGGCGAAATATTTCGGTGTCCATGTCACGGCGGTCTGCGCCGGCAAGCATACGGACCTCGTCCGCTCCCTCGGCGCGGACCGGGTGCTTGATTACCATAATGAAGATTTCACGGAACTGCCCGACCATTTTGATGTCGTCTTCGATGCGGTCGGTAAGCGTACCTTCGGTGAATGCAAACCTGTCCTGAAACGGAAAGGGATCTACATGTCCACCGAACTCGGCCCCCGTTCGGAGAATCCTTTCCTGGCGCTCCTCACACCTCTGTTCGGCGGTAAGCGGGTCCTCTTCCCCATCCCCACGCTCACACGGAAGGATGTGGAGTTCATCATCGGACTTGTCACAGAAGGGAAATTCACACCGGTGGTGGACCGGACCTATCCCCTGGACCGGATCGTGGAAGCATACACGTATGTGGAAACAGGGATGAAAACGGGGAATGTGGTGCTGACGATCCCATAACGGCACCGAAAAGAATCATGCAGTACGCTTGAACTTCATCCTGCGGCAGGGTGTTATCGTTGAACATCCTCTTTTTCTTTCACAACCGCAGACCCCATGAAGATCTATACTCTCGAGCAGAAACAGTTCCTTCCCATTTCACTCACCCGAGCCTGGGAATTCTTCTCCAACCCGTATAATCTGAAGGATATCACCCCGCCGTCGATGGATTTCCGGGTGATTTCGGAGACCGGTTACGAGACGTATGCCGGACTCATCATCCAGTACACCGTGAAGCCGATGTTCGGCATCCCGGTCCGCTGGACCACCGAGATCACGCATGTGCGCGCACCGCACTTCTTCGTGGACGAACAGCGGTTCGGTCCGTATTCCTTCTGGCATCATCAGCATCTGTTCCAGTCAGTTCCCGGCGGCGTGGAGATGAAGGATATCGTCAGTTACGGACTGCCTTTCGGTCCGCTCGGTCAACTGGTGCGGGAGCTGATCGTGAAGCGTCAGCTGGAGAAGATCTTCGGGTACCGCCGCGGTGTATTGGAGCGGCGGTTCCCGGCCGATCCTTCCGGTTTATATTGAGGCAGGAAAACAGTATCTTTCTGCATGACATCCTACGGACCATGCATGACCAGAACGGTACGCTCTTTCTTCATCCTATCCATCATTTTCCTGTCGGTATCCTACGGACAGCCCGCCATCAAACTGGGCGGCAGTGTGTTCAATCTGGGACCGATCTTCCACGGTGACGTGAAGCGCATCGCGCTGGCGGTGACCAACACCGGCGACCAGCCGCTGCGCATCCTCAGCATCGAAACGTCGTGCGGATGCACGTCGGCCAAACAACCGGCGGAATTCATCCCGGCCGGTGCGACGGATACGGTCGTCATCTCCTTCAATTCGCTCGGCTTCTCCGGCCGCATCACCAAAATGGTCACCATCCGCTCGAACGATCCGCAGCAGCCCTCCGTGGAGGCTCGCATCACCGGCACGGTCACATCGGTGCTGGAGACCGTTCCGCCGATGCAGGTGATCAACTTCGGCGGTTCGCCGGTCGGCACCACGGCGCCGGTGAGCATCACATTCCGCAATACGCTCGATGTTCCGCTCTCCATCACGAAGATCTCCATACCGGACACCTCGCTGCGCACGGCATTCACCGGCATGACGGTCGCTCCGGGCGCAACGATCGAGGTCCCGTTCACATTCACTCCGCGGGTCAACTCGTTCGTGGAGAATTATTTCTACATCCATACTTCCGACGCCCGCCAGCCGAAGCTGCCGATACGGTACATGTATCTGGGGCGATAAACTTCATACGGCCATCCTATGTCCTACA
>JAVBYA010000279.1 GCA_030824295.1 Bacteroidota bacterium | reverse complement strand
GAACAGTGCGGTAAATATGCTGTGCAACTCGATTCGGACGACCTGTACTCCGGTCCGGACACACTCCAGACGATCGTGAACGTCTTCCGCAAAGAAGGGTCGGCGATGGTCATCGGTTCGTACACGCTGGTGAACGCGAATCTGGAACCGATCCCGCCGGGACTGATCGACCATAAGGAATGGACGCCGGACAACGGACGGAACAACGCGCTGCGCATCAACGGACTCGGCGCGCCCCGCGCATTCTATACCCCGGTCCTTCGGGAGATCCTGCTCCCCAACACCAGTTACGGCGAGGATTACGCTGCGGCGATCCGCATCTCGCGTCAGTACCAGATCGGGCGGGTCTATACTTCCGTCTATAATTGCCGGCGCTGGGAAGGGAATACCGACGCAGCGCTGCCGATCGACAAGGTGAACCGGAACGATTTCTATAAGGACAAGATCCGCACCATCGAGATCCGTGCGCGCATCGCGATGAATAAGAAGAAGTGATGAAGGGTCTCATCCCGATCATATTGCTGATGTCAACGCTGGTCGCTCTGGCCAGCTGCGAGGATGTGCTGGACGGCCAGGATGAATACGATGAAGCGGTAGCGTATGTGGAGACATTCCGTGTGGATACGGTCGTCGGCAGGTCCGCGACGCTGTCGTTCTTCTGTATGACCCCGACGCCGTGCTGGTCCTTTTCCCGCGTTGAAGAGGTCCGCAGCGGACGTTCCTCACATTTCACACTCTACAGAAAACTGAAACGGAACGTCACCTGCGTGCAGGTGATCGGATCCTTCATTCATACCATGCAGGTCACCGTCCCGGACACCGGGGCGTATACGTTCAAAGTGTACCGGACGCCAACGACCACCATGGATACAACGATCGTCTTCTAATGTCATTACACACCACATACCGTCAATGGACCCTGGACGATACGAACGAGATCCAGAAGGTGCTCTTCAATACCTGGCTGGCGTCGTACGCCGATTTCATTCCCATCACCGACATTCAATGGTACTTCAATAATTATTATTCGGAGATCAATTTTGCACAGCTGTACGATGACCCGCAGAGCATCGGTTTTGTTGCCGAAGTGAAGGGACATATCGTCGGCTATGCGCGGATGAAGATCAATTCGGACCATCAGCGCTGCTATCTGGAATCGCTCTATGTGCTGCCGGAATTCCAGGGGAAAGGGATCGGTTCCGGTCTGCTGCAGCTGGTCGAGACGACCGCGGTCGCTCATACGTTCGGACAGATCTGGCTCGGAGTGATGGAGCAGAACGTACCGTCGCTGGAATGGTACAAGAAACTTGGATTCACCTTCGTCGAACAATCGCCGTTCCAGATGGGAAAGAGCACCGTGAACCATTTCGTCGGCTACCGCGAGATCAAACGATAACCGCATGTCCCAACACACGCCGTTCGCCCGGTTCCCGGAGCATTCCACCGAATCACTGCATGAACTGACGCATCAGTTGTATGAGTCACAGCAGACGCAATGGCCGATGCTCCGTGACGGTGTCGCTGCATTGAAGAACGTCCAGTTCCGCCCGGTCCCGTGCGGCAGTTTCAGCGTCCGCCTGCAGTACAATCCCAAGCGCATCGTCAGCACCGGCGCCAAGGTCGATGCCGCAGCGATCAAGGAACGGAAATGCTTCCTCTGCGGAGCGCATCTTCCTCCGGAGCAGCAGGGGATCCTCGTCCGGGAGAAGTTCCTCATCCTCTGCAACCCGATGCCGATCTTCCCCGAGCATTTCACCATCGCCCACGTTGACCATATTCCGCAGTCCATCGAAGAGTCCATCCTGACCTTCCTCGCCATGGCGAAGGAACTGTCGCCGCGCTATTCCGTTTTTTACAACGGACCGAAATGCGGCGCATCGGCACCTGACCATCTGCACTTCCAGGCTTCGCCGGTCGGCGCCATTCCGGCGGAGAAGGAACTCCCGGCATATCTTCGCACGGTTAAAGAGAGCGGCAATGTGCGCGTTGCAACGGCGGAAGGATACGGACGGAGCGTTGTTGTGCTGACCGGTTCGAGCGAGCAGGCGATGGAACTGGCGTTCCTCCGTCTCACGTCGGCGATGCGCCGCGTGACCGGCACGAACGATGAACCGATGATGAACGTGATCTGTACGTTCGCGGACGGGACGTGGACCATCATCGTGTTCATCCGGAGCAAACATCGTCCGGATGTCTATTTCAAGGAAGGGGAGGAGAAGGTGCTCATCAGTCCCGCATCGGTCGACATCGGCGGTCTTGTCGTCACGCCGATGGAGAAGGACTTTCTCCGGGCGGACAGTGCGCTGCTCACCTCCATCTATCAGGAGACCAGTGTCCCGCAGGACACGGTCCGAAGGATCATCGAGGCATTATGATCACATCAGAACCGGTCATCAAAGTGGGCGTCATCGAGCGGTACCCGGAAATCTCCGGAGAGCTGCTGCAGAAATTCAAGATCGCTGAGGATGTGATCGTCTCCGGACCGTTCCGCGCTGTATTGAAGGATGGCGACGTGGTCTTGTACGGAGGGAAGGAGATCGAACTGCTCCGCGGGAACCAGATCGTTTTCACACCGGTCAACGGCGGTGCGTTCATGCTGCACGATGTGCTCTTCGGCATCAATTTCCATTGGGAACGGAAGGAGCATCAGACCTTCCAGGGAGCGCTGCGGCTGGTGGCGCGTCCGGACGGTATCACTGCCATCAACGAAGTGTCGGTGGAGGAATACCTTGCCAGCGTCATCTCGTCCGAAATGAGCGCCAGCGCACCGATGGAGCTGCTGAAAGCGCACGCCATCACCTCGCGCAGCTGGCTGGTGGCGATGCTGGAGATGAAGAAGAAGTTCTCCACACTCGGCATCCCGTCCCAGCGGACGAGCAGGACCGAGACGGAATTGGTCCGCTATTATGACCGCGAGGACCATGATATCTTTGACGTCTGCGCGGATGACCATTGTCAGCGTTATCAGGGTATCACGAAGGATATCTCCAACGCCGCAAAGGAAGCGATCACCGCAACGCGCGGTGTGTTCCTTATCCATAATAATGAGATCTGCGACGCCCGCTTCTCCAAATCGTGCGGCGGTATCTCGGAACCGTTCCATACCACCTGGGCGGAGACGCCGTTCGCGTACTTGCAGCCGGTGCCGTGTTCTGCGGACCATGCGTACCTGCCGCTGAAGAGCGAGGAGGAAGCATCGCAGTGGATCCTCTCCAAACCGGAAGCATTCTGCAATACGACGGACGGCAACATCCTCCGTCAGATCCTCCCATCCTTCGATCAGGAAACGACCGATTTCTTCCGGTGGACGGTCCGCTATTCCGTTCAGGAACTCTCCGACCTGGTGAAGAAGAAATCGGGGATCGATTTCGGGACCATCACACAGCTGGTGCCTGTCAAGCGCGGACCTTCCGGGCGCATCACCCGGCTGCGGATCGAGGGAAGCAAACAGACACTCACGGTCGGGAAAGAGCTGGAGATACGCCGCTGGTTATCTGCATCCCATCTCTATAGTTCCGCATTCGTGGTGGAGAAGGAGCATGATTCGTTCATTCTCCGCGGCGGCGGTTGGGGACACGGCGTGGGGCTTTGCCAGATCGGTGCAGCGGTCATGGCGGTGAAAGGATTCTCATCGGAACAGATCGTGAAGCATTATTTCAGAGAGGCGGAGTTGAGAAAGGTTTACTGATCAGAAAATTACAGATTATCAGATTACAGATTACAGAACAGACTATAGATCATTAGACGGTTAGATGATTAGATGTCAACTCAAAAATACTACCATAGAGAATAATATCGTCAGCACAGCCCGATTGGAATATTTTGAGAGACCTTCTGGAGCCAATTCCAGTAATTCAGCTTGCAAAACAAGATAGTCATCCTGAGCGAGCCCGGCATTTCCTGAATGGCGAGACGAAGGATGATCACAACAACACAATACTGTCTTTTGGAAGCGGCGCAAAATTAATAACTCTTGTCGCGTTCCAGAGTGTCAAGGTTCCAGTTCCGCAGTTCATCTGCTCCGCAGTTCAACAACGTGTAATTTTCTCTTGTTGCATTATTCCCGAGTTCTTATGGATAATAGTCCGAACGTAAAGACACGCTCACCCTGGTCCTGGATCCCGACACTCTATTTCGGACAGGGGATACCATTCGTCATGGTGAACATGGTCTCTGTGGTCATGTACAAGGCGATGGGGATCTCCAATGCCGATATCGCACTCTATACAAGCTGGCTGAACCTGCCCTGGGTCATCAAACCGTTGTGGAGTCCGCTGGTGGATATCTTCGGGACCAAACGGACGTGGATCCTCTCGATGCAATTCCTGATCGGAGCGGCGCTTGCCGGTCTGGCCCTGACCATTCCGGCCGAAGGGTTCTTCCAATGGTCCCTGGCCATCCTCTGGCTGGTGGCATTCAGTTCTGCTACGCACGACATCGCTGCGGATGGATTCTATATGCTCGGTCTGCAGGAACATCAGCAGGCGGCATTCGTCGGTGTCCGCAGCACGGCATTCCGCCTTGCGATGATCATCGGGCAAGGGGCGCTTGTGTATGCCGCCGGTGAATTGAAGGTGTACGCCGGATCCGTTGCCGCTGCATGGTCGCTCACCTTCTTTATCGTTGCGGCGGTGTTCCTCTTACTGTTCGTCTATCACCGTTTCATCCTTCCTGTCCCGGCGTCCGATACGGCATCGCTTTCCGATTCCGGTTTCCTACCAGTGATGAGCGAATTCGGGAATACCTTCGTGCTATTCCTCCGGAAAGAACAGATCGGGCGGATCCTTGCCTTCTTACTTCTCTACCGGTTTGCCGAAGCACAGCTGTTGAAGATCGCTCCGCCGTTCATGATGGATGCGCGTGCGGACGGCGGACTTGCGCTGGCGACCAGCGAGATCGGGAAATTGTACGGCGGGGTTGGCGTTGTATTCCTGCTGATCGGCGGCCTCCTCGGCGGTTATGCCATCTCGAAGAAAGGACTCAAGTTTTGGATATGGCCGATGGTCATGGCGATCAACATCCCGGATGCTGTGTACCTCTTTCTGTCCTATATCCAGCCGGAGCATTGGCTGCCGATGTACATCTCTGTTGCCGTCGAACAGCTTGGGTATGGATTCGGTTTCACGGCATACATGCTCTTTATGGTGATGGTCTCCGAAGGGACGCACAAGACGGCACATTATGCGCTCTGCACCGGATTGATGGCGCTGGGTGTGATGGTCCCCGGTATGTTCAGCGGGTTCCTGCAGGAGTGGCTCGGATATCAGCATTTCTTCCTCTGGGTGATGATCGCAACGCTCCCCAGCTTCCTCGTTGCCGCTTGGGTCACGATCGATCCGGAGTTCGGGAAAAAGAAAAACTAAAAAGAGCAATTGACAATTGACAGTGGACAATTGGTCAATGAAGGATAACAGATAGCGGTCAGTTATCAGCCAACAGCCAACAGCCCAATATCAGCTTTTGGATTTTGAATAGAATACTTTTTCTATCGTCATATGAGAACAAGTTACGTTATCGGCATGGACGGCGGCGGAACAAAAACGCACGCTGTCATTACGGATTCCACCGGACGGATCGTGGCGGAGCATTTCGCCGGACCATCGAATTTCCAGATCATCGGCGTAGATAAAGCGGCGGAGACCATCATGGCACTGGTGGACCTGTGCTGTGAATCGGCCGGATGCAGTACGAAGCAACTTCGTGCGGTGGTGTGCGGATTGACGGGAGCCGGGCGCGCTGGTGACCAAAAAAGAATGGCGGACGGTCTGAAGAAATATGCACGGTCTCAAAAGAAGCCGCTGAATAATGTGATCGTGGAGAGTGATGCCCGGGTTGCGCTGGAAGGAGCATTCAACGGAGCTCCCGGCATCATCCTGATCGCCGGGACGGGTTCGATCGCGTTCGGCAAGGATCGTAAGGGGAATGTGCACCG
>JAVBYA010000289.1 GCA_030824295.1 Bacteroidota bacterium | reverse complement strand
GCGTTATCCACCGTGCAGTTGATCGGCGTATTGAATTTCGTCTGGCTCACTCCTGAAGTGATCGTCGTGAAGTCCGGCTGACCGAGCACTGCTTCGGCTGCCGAGCCGCTCACCAGTGCGTCGGCGGAGCTCCAGCGCAGCACGCGATGGTTGCCGCGATCCACCACGAACACCTTCTCTGTCGTCGGATCCACGGCGATGCCGTTCGGGCCGTTCAGCTTCGTCGTCCCGTTCCCTGTCGTCTTCGTGATATAGTCCGTCTGGCCGAGGACGCCGGCAGCGGCGGGATTATTGGAGAGCTGCGGAAAGAGCCATTGGAGCGGGATGCTCAACGACATACCGATCAGCAGCAGGAAGAGATTTCGTTTTTTCATAGGAGTCCTCTGATAAGTGATGACTGTGGAATGGAGCACGTTCATTGCTAATGACAGGAGGAGCGAACAACAAGTTCAACATTGATCATCGTGTGTTCGACCTTGTGAGTGGACCGATCGCGGACGGCGACCAGCACGCGTTCCATCGCGTACCGACCGAAGTGTTTCAGATCGACGCGGATGGTGGTGAGTTTCGGGTTGGAGTATTGCGACATCGGAATATCATCGAAGCCGACCACAGCGATGGTGTTCGGCACTGCGATACCGTGCTCCTGCAGAGCGCTCATGGCGCCGAGGGCCATGGCATCGTTCGCGGCGAAGATCGCCGTCGGGCGTTCCTCCTGCGCGAGCAATTCCCGTGCGGCGTCATAGCCGGATGATTTCGTAAAGGAGCCGTTCACTTCCACGCGGTACTGGTCCAGGCCGTTCGCACGGATCGCTTTGCGGTATCCTTCGGTCCTCTGCTGGGAGTCGTACGTATTCTCCGATCCTTTGATGAGTGCGATGCGGCGGTGACCGAGACGGATCAGATGATTCACTGCAAGGTATGCGCCTTCGCTGTTATTGATGTTCACGGTATCGAAGTCAGGATGCTCTTCGTCCGAGTTCAGCAGGACGGTCGGGATATTGACGGGGATGAGTTCGCGTAATTGCGCCCCCTGCAGGATCGGTGACATGATGATCAGTCCATCGACCCTGCCGGCCATTGCGCGGATGGATTTCTCGAATTTCGTGGTGATACCCTTGGCACCGGAGATCATGATATCGAAGTCGGCATCGGAAGCGACGGCATCCATTCCCCGGAGGACCTCGGAGAAATACTCACCGAAGATACCGGGGAGGATGAGGCCGATGGTGCGGGTCTCACTTTTGGTCAAACTTCGGGCGGCCTGGTTCGGGGTGTAGTGGAGTTCTTTTGCAGCGAGGAGGACCTTTGCCTTTGTCGGTTCGTCCACAAAAGCGGTATTATTGAAGACGCGGGAGACGGTGGAGATCGACACGCCGGCCTGTTTTGCCACTTCTTTGATGGTATTCTTCATGAAAATGTCTTCGTCCTCTATGAAAACGTTTTCATGTTAAGGAATAATGCCTGTTTTGTCAAGCATAAAAAATGGGGATATTCATCCCCATTTTTGTTCTCTTTCCCTCTATATTTTATTATCGGCTTTTCACAACGATCGGAGCCATGACCCACACGGCGGTCTTTTTTCTTTCCACCTTTGCGGGTATGTATCTGCGCCTCATTGCAGCATCCAGCGCAGCATTGGCGGTCACGATATCGGTCTCAGATTCGACTGATGCGCGTGACACCCGTCCCCGGACATCCACCAGTAATTTCACCATCACTTCCACCGGTTTTGACTGTGTCACACCGTAAGGAAGCAACGCTTCTACATCGTACAGCAGGATCGGTCCGGCGCTTTCCTTGTCCAACATCTTCTCCGAGGCGCAGCCTGCGGCGAACATCGCCATCGTGAACAAGAGAACAACCACAATTGATTTCTTCATTGTATTTCCTCCTCTCCCCCTCTATGACAATAACATAACACAGTCCAACGGAGAGCGGAATGACCGGAATCACATTTTGGACGGCGTGTCTATTCGAACTGACGGTGACGTACAGCACGATTCGATACGAATATCCATGGGAAGAATGAGCGGACGAGAACGGTGATCAAGCGGGGATCCGATGACTGCTGATTCTGGCGGCGATCTCCGGATAGAGGGCCTTCATACAATCCGGACAGATCCCATGCGAGATCTTCGTATCCGTGTGGGCCGAGATGTACCGGTCGAGCGCCTGCCAGTATCCTTTATCATCCCGGACACTCTTGCAGTTGCTGCAGATCGGAAGGAGCTCGCCGAGTGTGCGGATGTGGTCCATGGCATCCTTGAGTTCGGCGATGAGATGTTCCTTCTCCGTATTGCTGGCGGTGAGCCGCTCGCTGAGCGCACGCTGACGGCGGAGGTTGCGGTGGATGACGAACGCAATGATGATCACTGCACCGAGTCCGGTGGCGAACAGAACGGCAACGAGCTGCTGATTGGTGGAGCGCTCCTCCAGCAGTTCGATCTCCTTCTGTTTCCCTTCCATCTCGAACCGGTGCTGCAGCCGCTGCAATTCCTTTGTCCGGTCGTTGCTGATGATGCTGTCCGTTGCAATGCGGGCGATCTCCGTGTATCTCAACGCATTCCGATAATCCCCCATCTCTTCATACGTGGTCGCCAGGGTCGTGGCGGCGTATTTCACATACGGCATGTCATGCATGGAGCGGGCGATCTCCAATGAACGGAGTCCGTACCCGATGCTTTTCCGATATTCCCCTTTCATCCGGTAAATATCCGAATAGATATGCAGGCAGCCGGAGATGATCTCCTGATTCCCGAGTTGTTCGGCGACACGCAGGGAGCGTCCGATATACTCCAATGCCTGGGGATAGTTCCGCTGCATGTGATGGACGATGGCGATGTTCCGAAGACTGGTGGCGACCCCTTTCCAGTTCTTCATCTCCTGGAACGAACCCGCCGCCTGTTCTGTGTATGAGAGTCCCTTATCGTACTCTCCTTTGGCCACGAAGATCGCACCGATGTTCACGGATGCCGTGGCGATGGTGTACGGATCATCGATCTCCTTGCCGATCGCCAGGCAGCGTTCGAAGTTCTCCAGTGCGTGGATATTGTCGTTCTGGTAGAAATAAATGTTGCCGAAGTTCAGATATGCGGTCGCGATGAGCGGCCTATCGCCGATCTCTTCCGCAAGACGGTGTGCCTTCGCATAGAGGTCCATCGCATCACGGAATTTCGTCTGCGTGAACCATGCCGCGGCAACGGCGTTCAGATTGAGCGCTTCCCCTTTTTTGAACCCGATCGAGCGTGCCTGTTCGGCCCCGGCGGAACCAAGCATGATGGCAGAATCAGGAGAACTGACGCTCAGCAGATGCGCCATTTCCGCATTCAGAAGGATGCGGAGCGTATCGTGCGCTGCAACGGCATAGGAGCGACGGAGACTGTCCAGCGTGGATCGCTCCTGTGGGTACAAGGGCATTCTTGCGACGAGCACGATTGCACTATACAGGAAAATCATCCAGTGGAGTTTCAATGTCTTTTGTAATTCCATACTTCAAACTAATTGAAATGCTACAATATGCAGCGAGATCAGACTTGTTTAACAAGAAAAGTGAAATGCCAAAAACTATTTCTCTACTTTTCTTGACGGGGCAAGAAAAGTAGCAAAAGAACCCCTTGCGAAATTTAACGCTCGCGATGAATCCCGTTCGCTCTTGCCCGCCTCATTAATAAAAAACGTATTGCTGCGGCGGGCATCCCCGTTGATGGCAAAAAACGCCATCAAAAGTCCCGTCATTCATCGCTTTCCCATTCGCTCAATCCTCCTAAATTTCGCGGCCCGCGCACTCATAGCAATTCACCGTGTCCAGGAGCTTTGATATTCATAAACAGTACCGCAAAGTCCCATTTTTATTCGATCATATTCACATTCGGTTTTAGCTAATTTAAACAATTGTACCGTATACAATATCAATAGGTATCGGCATTTTCGGCAGGAACTTGAATGCAGGAAGTGATTTTGATGCAACAGAAGTGATATGCGGTATACATCCGCTCTATAATAAGAGCTTTTTATCCGGTAGGATATGGTGTCACAGCAGTGGCAAATCGATGAGGAATTCTGCTCCTCCGCCGGAGCGGTCAGTAACGGTTATCGTCCCGGCGTGCTGTGTAACGATCTGCTGCACGATGGCCAGACCCATTCCTGTACCGCTCGATTTGGTCGTAAAATAGAGGTCGAAGATCTTATTCTTTGCGGTGTCCTCGATACCCGGACCGGAATCTGCGACCGTAATCCGGATACCGGATTCTGACCGATGCATGGAGAGTTGGATCGTGCCATTCCGCGGCGTTGCGTCAAGGGCATTCTGGAGCAGATTCAAGACCGCCTGGGTCATTTGCTCATCATCCATAGAGCAATGCACCGGCGATGCATCGACCATGAATCCCACGGATCGCTCTTCGGCCTGAGAGCGGAAGACCGACGCAACATACCCGGCGAATTCGTCGAGGCGCACTTCCCGTTTACGGACCGGTTTCGGACGGGCGAAACTGAGGAACTGCATGATGATGCCGTTGATGCGGGAAGATTCACTCTTCAGCACGCCTGTCAGTTCGGTGTATTCCTTCACCCCTTTCTTCGGAGTGAACTCCCGTTCGAACCGCTGCACGATCATGGAGATGGCATTGAGCGGATTCCGGATCTCATGGGCAACACCGGATGCCAATTCTCCCATGGCAGTCAACTTGTCCTTGCGCTGCATCTCCTGCTGCAGCCGCTTCATTTCCGTGAGATCCCTGATGACAAACGTGATGGTCTCTACTGCTCCGTCCGTACGGTGTGTAATGGAACGGGCGACCAGCAGTGAACGGCGCGGACCGTTCTCCTCCGCACTTTCCATCTCTGCTTCGAATGCCGTTCTCGGTTCCGACAGGAATCTTTTCACGATGCTCAAGCGGCTCCCGCTCAGGTCATCAACACTCCGGCCGATGGAGTCCTGGGCCGTCCGACCCAACAGTTCCTCCGCTTTTCCGTTCATGATCGTGATGACGCCGCTGCCGTTCAGGGTGATGACGGCGTCGTGCATCTGTTCCAGGATGCCGGCGGTCATCATTTGGTGTTCGGCAAAACGTTCGGAGACGATACGGATGTTCCGGGAGAGGAGGATGAATGCTCCGATCACCAGGGAGAGGATGGCGAGCACGATGGTCATCACAAGGAGCCGCCGCTGCATCCGATCCTCGATGGTGCGGACTTCGTCCATGGAAAGTCCCACGCGGATGACCCCGACGGTCGCATCATCCACCGTCAGACGGCGGACGACCTCGAACACGCTGCGGCCGAGAAACTCGGTCTCCCGTAGCACGACCGAATCGCGTTCCAGCGCCGCAACCACGGCACTGTCCTCATCGATGGCGGTCATATCGCGCACCTCTCCGGATGCCGCCAGGATCCCTTCCCTATCCTGCAGCACGACGAACTCTATCCCTTCATCGTTCCCCAGATCGCTGACCATCTTGCCGATACCGGTCCGTTTGCGGAACTCCTGCAGTTCTGCTGCATCGATGTTGAGTACGATGGCACCGCCTCCGGGACGCGTCCTTCGCACCGCGACGGCGAACCGCTCCCCTTCTTCATAACGGGCCTGTTTGAATCCGATGACGAGCGTGCGTTCTTCGCCCCGCAGGATGGGACCGATGAATTCACCGGGAGTGTGTTTCGGACGGAGTGTTTGCTGATGCGGATCGGGCGGATGATTGGAGAGGATCCGTCTCCCCTTTCCGTCGAAGATATTGATGCGGAAGATATGGTTCTCAGAAGCAATGGAGCGGAGTTCGGCCGACGTGACAGGCCGAAGACTGTCGAGCCGGGCGATGAGCATGGCATTGTTCAGCAGCCGGTCCGCCATCTGTGCTTCGATCTCATCGCCCGAAGAAACGATATTGCTGCTGCTGTTGGCGATGGTCTCCGACACGGACAACGCATGTTCCCGAAGGACGTGGATGAATTCACTGCGGCTCTCGTTCAGCTCAA
>JAVBYA010000158.1 GCA_030824295.1 Bacteroidota bacterium | reverse complement strand
TTACCGTTCGTATCTTTAGCTGCGATACGGAAGTAATAGGTCGTATAGTTCGACAGTCCGCCATATGTCTTGAGTGTATCTACGATATTGGTCGTGGAGTCGATTACAGTCGTTGGATTCGGAGTGATACCGCGATAGATGAAATACTTGTTGAAATCACCTTCCCCATTCGGATTCCAGTGGATCTGCACTTGTCCGTCCGATGATGAGGCGACCAGGTTCACAGGAGCGGCAGGAGAAGTCTGATCGAATGGTGTGGATGGGACCTCATTGGAGTATCCGCTGAGGTTGCCATTCGTATCCTTTGCAGCAACACGGAAGTAATAGGTCGTGTAGTTCGTCAGTCCACCATACGACTTGAGTGTATCAACGATATTAGTCGTGGAGTCGATTGCAGTCGTCGGATTCGGAGTAGTTCCGCGATAGATGAAATACTTCTTGAAGTCCCCTTCCCCGTTGGGATTCCAATGAATCTGTACTTGTCCTTCGCTTGCTGTTGCTGCGAGATTCGCCGGAGCAGCAGGAGCCACAAGATCGAATACCGTATCGGCAACAGCGAAGCTCCGTTCACTCTCAAATCCGGTGGAATCGACCGCCGCGAGCCGATAGAAGTAGATCGCAGGAGCCGACAATCCAGTATTCGCAAAAGTCGTATTCGATGTCGAATCGATGATGCTCATGGATGTTGAATCGAGACCACGGTAGATTCGGTACCGCATCAATGGAGCAGCTCCGCCGCCGTTGGACCAGTTCAGATCGATGGTCGTTCCGGTGGCAGTAACAGCAGTCAGCACCGGCGGCAACTGTAACGGGAAGTCCGATGCTGACCGTGCAACACTCGAGATTCGAACCTCATCGATGATCCCTTTATACAACCCATCATTATGATTATTGGTGATCGTACCGATGGTCAATGGACTCGGTGAGCTCACTAAACTTGCAGATACTGACGATGAAGTATCCAACACTCCATTGATGTACAATTTCTTCACAGTACCATTATACGTATATGCAACATGGTACCATCTGTTCTCCAGCAAATTGGACCTGCTGATAAGATCCAGGCCAAGGTCACCGCCGCTATTGCGGGCAGCAAATGCCAATTTCTTCTCCGTTGCCGCCCCGGTCCCATTCAAAAAGAGTTCATATCCCGTTATTTGACCTTTGGAAAGTATACGCGGATTCAGTCCACTCCCAGATACATGCCGGACCCACGCTTCCACCGTGATATTGGTAGAGAAATTAAGCGTGCTGGAATGCGGAACTTCGATGTAATCATCGATCGCATCGTACGAACGGGCATTCCCATACCTTCCCGCGGTGATGGCTGCACCGTTCACTGCAGCATCATTCACGTTCGTTGACTGATCATGGATGATACTTCCGGTCGCTTCATTGAAATGAAGCAGGAGTTTGGTATTCGCATCAACGGCGTACTCACCGAGTCCGACCACATTCACACTATAATAGACATGTACCGAATGTGCCGACTGGACACTATTGAAGGAGAACGAAGAAATGACCCCCTGATTGATCCCATCCACCAATACGCTGTCGATATGATACCCGAGGGACGGGGAGAAATTCAATGTCTGATTGGCGTTGTAATTCACGACCGGAGATGAAGGTGATGTCGAACCGCTGCCGTGATCGGTCGTGGTGATCGTGAACTGGTCGAGTGAATAATACGTCTGAACGGAATGTGCTACGGTGACATTCAGGAATGTATAGCTGTTAAGGGAATCTGTCAACATACCGTCCACCAGCACACTGTCCACATGATAGCCTGCCGTCGGAGTGAACTCCAACCTCTGGGCGTTTCCATAGTCAACGGTCGGATTGGCCGGCGAGGTGGAACCAGCGCCGATATCGTTTGTGGTGACAGAGAATTGATCGATGGCAAAATAAGCATCAATCGTATGCGCAGCGGCAACATTGGTGAAATTATAGAAGGAGATCGCTCCCATATCGACAAGATCGACATCGACATGATCGATATGATATCCCGTATTCGGTGTGATCGTGAACGATTGACCGGCGTTCTCATAGACACTCACAGATCCGTTCGGAGTGATGCTTCCCCCGGCACCGGCAGTCGCGTTGATCGTGTATTGTGCAAGCGCAGAGAACGAAGCCGTGACCGATTTTTCTTCATCCATTACAATGGATTCAGGATTCGTACTGCCGGCGAGATCACCGCTCCAAGAAGAGAATTGATATCCGACATCGGGATTGGCCGTCAATTGCACATTGGTGCCATGGTAGAATGCTGCCTGGTTCGGAACAAGTGCAACACTGCCATCCACTCCCGTGATATTCAGCGCATGCTGCACCAATTCTCCGGTGACGAACGTCCCATAGCCCTGCACGAACGATGACTGCACCGACGTTGAAGTGTTCGCCGAGACTGCATATTGATCCCAGACGGAATCATTGGTCCGCTTCACGACAAAATCACCCACGGTCACGCCCGCATCCTTCTCGGTCTCATCGAAGGTGAACCATACATTATAGACCGGGTATCCAATGCTGCTATTGCTGAGCGTCCAGGACCGATTGACCTTCTGCGTCCCGTTCAGATAGGAGCCGGTCAGATCCGGAACGGTCGTCGATGTAGACACGGTGAGATCCCCGGCTGTATCCACCGACGAGAACTGGAAATTCACCGTTGCGTACACCGAGGAACTGCCGACCGGGAAATTTATGAAGACCGGGTCACCGACCGGTATGTGCCGCCGCAGATTCCCGTCCACGTAACCGGAGAATTCTTGAATCGAACCGATCACATAGAGAGTATTGGCACCAGTCGTGATATTCCCGCTGTTAAGCAGAAGTTCATCATTCACATTCACCGAACTTGCGAGCTGTATGCCGCTGGAATTCTCTACCCATAACGAATCAAAATCGACGGTGCCCGAGATCTGCTGCTGCGCCGAACCTTTGAACCGGACGCTGGAACCATTGGCGTTGAAATTCTCCGAACCGGTGAAGTCTCCCTCCACCACCAGATGTCCTCCGCCATTGGTTGAGAGCAGAAGTGTTCCGAGCGCCATCACATCGCCTTGGACCCGCAGCGGTGCCGTCATCTCATCACCGGAGGCATTCATCGTGAGTGTTGATCCGACCGCAACAGTGAGGTTCCCGGGGATGGTACGGGACACCGCGGGTGATCCGCCGCTCAGGTTCAGCGTTGCTCCATTTTCCACGGTGACGGAATACGGTTCACTGATGTTCCATTCCAATCCACGTTCGAATGTTTCTGCATCCGAGTACCGAAGTACGGTGCTTCCCGAATACCCGGGTGCATTGACGGAGACCGAACCTCCGCTCTTCATGATGAGCGCATTCAAGACCGCAGCATTGGCACCGAAATCCACAGCACCGAACAGACGCACATCATGGAAATAGATCGCACCATCCACCGAACCGGCACCATCGAATTGGACCGTACCGATGTTATCGAACAGCTCGCCTCCAGCTTCTTTGATGACACCATTGTTGCCGATGACGATGGTATTGGGATTGAAGAGAACCCCAGCCTGAAGGAGCAAAGAATCCGACACCGAAAGATCGGTCGGATTCGAAGAGAATTTGAGGGTATCGCTGAAGCCTTTATTGACCCGCAGCTTGGCGAAGGACACGGTTCCGCCGCCGGTTCGTGTGATAACCTGTTCTCCGGAACCATAGAAGACAACGAACCGCCCATTCGTAGTGATCGGTGAACTCTCACTGTAATTCCCGACGATCTCAAGGTCCCCGCCGTAGAGTGAGGACAAGATCAGCGAACCGTTATTGATCACCGTGCCCCCCACGATCAACGGAGCGGTCATTTCAGATCCTGACTCATTCATGGATACCGTAGAGCCGGAGTTGATGGTCAGTGTACCATCTATCTGTTTGGCAGTACTCGTTGCACCATAACCGAGATTGAGGGTGGTATTGTTGGCGACCGTAACGGAAGAGGGATATCCTCCTGGTCCGATCAACGAGCTCCATTCCAATCCCCTGTTGGCTGTCCCTCCTACATTATAGACCAAGGTCGAACCATATGCGAAGATCGGTGGATTGGTAACGACCGAACCGCCGGAATTGATGATCAGAGCATTGTTAATAGTGGTAGTGCTGCCAAAATCGATCGCGCCATCGATCGATATATCATAAATATTCAAAGTGCCGGAGAGTGTCGCCGTCCCGAGGAAGTGCACCAAACCATTGCCGGAAAAATCACCGCTAATGGCATTGACCGTTCCACCTGTCGCGATCCGAAGACCGTCCGCCACATCGAAGGAACCACTGGAGAGTGTGAGATGCCGGATCTTGGGATCAGAGACCGTCACAGCTCCCTGGATATCATCCAATTCCACACGGTCCAATTCGACATTGATGATCTGATGTGCAGATGCCCCCCCCGTGAGTAACAAGATCCCCGGCGAGATGCTGCTGACATAGCGACCCGTCGAACCTCCCACATTCCCGTTCACAGTGATGGTGTAGGAACTATCGCGAAGGTCCCCGGAATGAAGAATGAGGTCCCCGCTGATGGTGACATTCGACGTGGTCGTCAGATTCCCTGACGGTTTCATCATCAGGATGGAATGAAATGCAACATCATCGGTCAAAGCCTCGAACGTTTGTTCGCCATTCCCGTTGAAGGCAATAAGAGATCCGGTAGTGATATACGCACCGGTCGAAAATGTCGGTGCATCCGTAAAGGTGCCGGAGATGAAGATCGTATCCCCGGATGAGAATGTGATGTCGTTCTCATCGGTATTGGCACTCACCGAAAGGTTGGCGTATGTGAACGGAGGTATGGAGAAAGCATTCACACCATTGAAATCGATCGTATTCGCAGAGTTCACTGTATGCAGCGCTGTTCCAGGATTGAATGCGCCGGTGATATGGATCGTCCCGGTCGGCACCGCTTTACGGAAATTAGAAAAACTCAGGATGCCGTATGTGGAATTGTTCGTGATGACCGTTTGACCTTCGGAGGTTGCTCCGTATGTCACTGTACCGTCATTATTGGAGAAGATCGAACCGCTGCCGAAGCGTTCCACCGGACCGTTGAGGGTAAGGTTGTTGGAAGCCGTATTGAACTGACCATTCCCCAGCGAGAATTTTCCTGTCACGGTCGTGGACGATGAGAGCGTTGTACCGAAGGAACTGTGGACGAACAGATCGTTCACACTCACCGGCAAAGCATCACCGGTATTTTGAGCTGCATATCCAAGAAAGTGATAGCTTGCACCTGTATTGAAGCTTCGAATACCGCTGACCTGGACAAGTCCGTTGAGTCCGGATGAAGTGATTCCGTCCGGATGCTTCACCGTGATCTTCGCACCGGTATTGAGCGTGAAATATCCGGTACCGATGAGATGTGTATAGAAACCCGGACTTCCAACGGAATCGATCAATGATCCATCCACCGTCAGGTCGAAACCGGCATTGTCCACCGGCACTTCCATCATAGCCAGTGTTCCTGTAATAACGATATTCTTGGAGAAGGTCAGCGACGTGTTCGGCCAGAATTCGACATAGGCTTTGAACGTGTCCGGTGTAGCAGACCCCATCACCATCGGCGCATTCCCCCAATAGTAATAATTGGCGGACTTATCGAATACTCTGGTGCCCGTCACCTGGACGGAACCGATTGCGGTCGGAGAATTGGCGATGCCGTTAGGATCCGTAATATAGAGATGAGCTCCGGCGTTGAGCAAGAACGAACCAGTTCCGATGATCCGATAATTGTTCACACCATTGTTCAGTCCCCAGTATGCACCCGATTCAACCGTGAATTGCCCTGTCACACTGATATCGGATGAGGGATCGACCATCGCACCGGACAGGATGCGGAAACCGACATTCCCCGGTCCGACCGTCCCGTCCGTCAGAATATTATTGACATCCGCGCCGACACGGAAAGTACCGGAACTACCGAGACCGGAACATTTCACTGTGGCAGCACTGCCGATACTCACTGCCGTGCCGGAAGA
>JAVBYA010000291.1 GCA_030824295.1 Bacteroidota bacterium | reverse complement strand
CAGATCATTATGATGCCGGACGGTAAGATCCTCGGCGGCGGACGTTTCTATGACGGAGGGAAAGAGCATACGGCGTTGTTCTATCTCAATCCCAACACAAAGACGATCCAAAAATTCGCAGAACTGCCGTCCGGCGGTGACAACGGTTATCCGGGGCTGGCGGTTGTGAACGATACGGTATGGATCAGCTACTATTCCAGCCATGAAGGAAAGGCGAGCATCTATTTCGCATCGATCCCCGAAGCGGTCGTTACCGATACGGCTCCGGCGTCGTTCCTGCCAACCTCATTCGAGTTCATGCAGAATTATCCCAACCCGTTCAATCCGGTCACACGGCTGCGGTATGTTCTGCCGTTCGACGGGACCGTCCGGATGACGGTCTTCAATGCTCTCGGTCAGCAGGTGGCCGTGATCATGGACGGACCCGCACTCTCCGGTGAGAACGACATTGAATGGAATGCCGCCGGATTCGCTTCCGGCACATATCTTGTACAGATCGAAGCGGTGAGCGGTGCGGACCCGACCGTGTCCCATCGCGAAACACGGAAGATGATGCTCACGAAATAATGGCGCCGGCAGGTCCGGCGCCCGATCCACTCCATCAATACAATCAAAGGACCATCGCGTGATACCAGTAAATGAACCATTGCTGAACGGCAATGAGAAGAAATATCTGAACGAATGCATCGATACAGGATGGATCTCCTCCGAAGGTCCGTTCATCAAACAATTCGAGGAACGGTTCGCAGCGCGGGTCGGACGGAAGTTCGGTATCGCCGTTATGAATGGATCCGTTGCGATCGATGCGTCCATCGTGGCGCTCGGCATCGGCAAGGGTGATGAAGTGATCATGCCTACCTTCACCATCATCTCCTGTGCGGCCGCCATCGTGCGTGCCGGTGCAGTGCCAGTGGTGGTCGATGCGGACCCGCAAACGTGGAACATGGACGTGACCAAGATCGAAGCTCTGATCACCCCCAGGACCAAAGCGATCATGGTCGTACACATTTACGGATTACCGGTGGATATGGATCCCGTTCTGGCGATCGCCGCCAAGCACGGACTGAAAGTGATCGAGGATGCTGCCGAGATGCATGGACAGACGTACAACGGAAAACCATGCGGGAGCTTCGGCGATATCAGCACATTCAGTTTCTATCCCAACAAGCATATCACCACCGGTGAAGGAGGGATGATCGTTACGGATGATGAGAAACTGGCCGAACGGTGCCGTTCGCTCCGGAACCTCTGTTTCTTGCCGTATAAACGGTTCGTGCATGAGGAGCTCGGCTGGAACTTCCGGATGACGAACATCCAGGCGGCGCTGGGACTGGCACAGTTGGAGCGGCTCGATGAGTTCGTGGCGCGAAAGCGTGCCATGGGTGCTCTCTATCGGCAGCATCTTTCCGGCATCCCTGCACTGCAGCTGCAGCCCGGGAGCACCTCCTATGCCGAGAACATCTTCTGGGTCTTCGGTATGGTCCTGAACGAATCCGTGGGATACGATGCGGAAGAAGCAATGAAACGTCTCGCGGCCAAACAGATCGGCACGCGTCCGTTCTTCTTCCCGATGCATGAGCAGCCGGTGTTCCGTAAGATGGGATTGTTCCAGGGAACCTCCTGTCCCGTTGCAGAGCGGATCGCACGGCGCGGCTTCTATGTGCCGAGCGGCATGGCATTGACCACAGATCAGATCACGACGGTTGCTTCCACAGTAAAGGAACTTTTCGCATGAGCGTTTTTGGTGCCTACTCGCAGTATTACGATCTGATGTATGCAGACAAGGATTATCCGGGTGAAACAGCATTCATCGACTCACTCATCAAAAAGCATCATCCTTCCGCCCGAAGCGTCATGAACATCGGCTGCGGTACCGGCGCGCACGATTTTCTGCTGGCAGAACGGGGATACGACTGCACCGGCGTTGATATGTCCGAAGAGATGCTGGCGGCCGCACGCAGCAAGGCCGCTGCCCGGCCGGGGAATGCCGTGGCGTTCCATCAGGGGGATGCACGGACGGTCCGCCTGGACCGGACGTTCGATGTTGTCGTCTCTCTGTTCCATGTGCTGAGCTACCAAACGACGAATGATGATGTCCTGCGGATGCTGAGCACTGCCCGCGCCCATCTGAAACCTGGGAGCACCTTCATTGTCGACTTCTGGTACGGCCCTGCTGTACTCACCGAGCGTCCGGCGGTCCGGGTGAAACGGCTCGCGAACGGCGTTATCAATGTTGTTCGGATCGCCGAACCGGTGACCCATGTGAACGAGAACGTGGTGGATGTCAATTATTCCATCAGCATCGAGGAACGTTCCAGCGGCCGATTCACCATGCTGAAGGAATCGCACCGCATGCGGTACTTCTTCCTGCCCGAACTGGAGCAGTATCTGAAAGCGACCGGATTCTCGCTCACTGCCTCCGGCTCCTGGATGAGCGGCGCTCAGCCCGGGACCGATTCCTGGGGAGTGTACATCATAGCAACGGCGGTGTAAGGCGTTCTGCCGATCCTATGCAACCCCAACCCACTGTCACGGTCGTCGTCCGCCGGTATGGTCTTGAAACCTCACCGACGGTGAAGGGCATTTGTGCGTACTTCGCTGATCGCGGAACACGGTGTCTGATCATCACGGATGAGCTGCTCCGCGAACGGTCCTTCACCATTCCGGGAACGGAATTGGTGATCGCGGTCCCGCAGCGCTGGTCGACAGCGAGAGAAGAATCGGCCGCGCGTTGGCTGAAGCGTGTGCCGTTCCTGCGCGGCCGTCTTCTTCAACGGGTGCGGGAGATGTTCCGCCTCGGGCGTGAGCAGCGGTTCCGTGCGGCGCTGGCTGCAGCCATACCTGCCGATTCCATCATCTATTGCATCGAGTTCCATTCCCTTCGTTCTGCGCTCGCAAGCGGCATCGATCCGTCGTCCATCGTCTATGTCTCGCTGGAATTGGAGCAGCAGATGCTCCCGTATCCTGCGGAAGAGTGCCGCCGCCAGCTGGAATCATGCCGGGGCTGCATCGTGCAGTCGCAGGAACGCGCAGCTGACCTGAACCGGTTCCTTGGTTCCTCCATTCAATTCTCATTGCTTCCCGTCTCCCGCATACCGGCACCCTGGACTTCCCGGAATGTTTCAGAAGGGGTCTCCCTCGTGTTCTCGGGATACTTCGCGCGCTGGTCCTGTCTCGAAGAGACCGTGTCTGCGTTCCTCTCGCTGCATTCACCGAGCGTGCGGTCGCTGATGGTCCAGGGACATGCCGTCGGCACGGAAGAATATTATGGAACAGTTCAGCGGATGGCGGCAACGGATGACCGGATCACCCTCACGACGGACTATTTCGATGATGATGCCCATCTGCAGTTCCTCCGCGGTTTCGACATCGGTCTGGCGCTCTATCAGCCCGATTCCGACATCGCCAACTGGAACAATTTGGTCCTGTCGTCCGGCAAGATCGCGACCTATGCCTGGGCAGGACTGGCGATCATCACGAACATCGATGCACCGATGACGAAGGTCCCGCCGTTCCTGTTCGTCCCATCCATCACCGCAGAGGAACTGGGCCGGTGCGTTGAGCTCTATGCCGGGGACCGTGAACAGTACCACCGCGCTTCACGGGAACTTGCTGAACGGTATTATGACCTCTTCGCCCGGATGCGTCCCATCGAGGAGCGGTTCCACACCCGCGCAGCGGAGGCGAAGGGATGATCAATTTCGTCGCACTCATTCTGCTCCTGTGGATCTTCTTCCTGGTCGTCGGCGGGAAGCATACGTCGGCCCTTATGATGGTCGTGTTCCTCGTTCCGGTGCACATCATACCGTTCTCGAAGACGGAACTGCTGCTGAATATCGGAGCGTATGCGGTGTGGGCATTCTGGTTCGCGGCGAAGTTCAACGGTGAGTGGAAGGAGCGGACGCGGACCTCGCTGGTCTCTGTGAGACCGCTCCATGCGCTCATCTGGATCGGGATCATCGCCGGGATCATCTTCAGCGGTCAGATCCACCGCGCCGACACGTTCACCAAAGCATCGCCGGAACGCCAGATCATCAACGTGACCTTCTTTGTGATGACCGCGCTGGTCCTCGTGCGGATCCTCACGGCGTATGCCGCAACACCGGAGGTCCGTTACCGCTTGATGGCCGCCTTCTCGGCATCGTCCATCCTTCATCTGTTCACGAATCTTGCTTCCCTCGGGTTCTTCCAGTACCTCGTACCGGATTTCCTGGTGAGCCGTCCGACCATCACGTACGAGCGGACCTTCAATCTCATCATTCCCCGCTATGCGGCCCGTCTGGGCAGTTACGAGTTCGTCGCGGATTTCGTCCTCATCGTGTTCGCCTTCTCGCTGATCAACCTTTCCCGGGGCCGCCACAGGACCATCTCGATGGTGAGTCTCGGCGCCTCCCTCATCATCGGACTCATGTCCGGGACCCGATCGCTGTTCATCATCATCGCCATCTTCATTGTAATGGTGATGTGGTACCATCGCCGGCGGTTCGCATCGGTGCTGAAATATCTGGTTGTTGCCGCAGTGGGCGTTGCAGCACTCTCGCCGTTCATCATCTCCTACTTCCGCAACACCCCGCTGTTCGCCCGCATCATGGATACCATCTATAAGTATCAGACGCAGGGCCTCGTCGGCGCATCGAACCGGAATTTCGAAGCAGGATACCTTTCGCTGGTGGACTATGGGAATGTCGTCGGTTTGGGTGCATACTTCCTGAACACGCTCGGACCGAGCGAGATCGTTTCCCATAATGTGCTGTTCGCCATGTACGGGAAGTACGGGCTCTTCGGCATCGCCTTCATGCTTGCGCTCTTCTACAAAGCGTACTCCGCCGCGAAGAAGGTGCGGGATGCTGCACAGGACCGGCTTGCGGTGGCGGAAGCGGTCTTCTATCTCGGACTGCTCTTTGCGCTGTTCGCTCAGGAGATGAAATACAGTTTCATCCGGGACAGCTCTTCGATCCTCGTCTATACAGTGATGTTCATGATGGTCTTCCTGTTCGCCCGCGGCGACCATGCGGCTCTGATGGAACGGAGGACCGCATGAACACGGTGATCGTAAAGATCTACGGAGGACTCGGGAACCAGATGTTCCAATACGCTGCCGGAAGGGCGCTGGCACTCCGTACCGGTGCGGAATTGTTCCTGGATACGACCGCATTCCGCGATTATACTCTGCGGGAGTACGAACTATCAGCGTTCCGGCCGGAATGCGCGGAAGCGGGGGAGGAACTCCTGCGGCGCGTGGTGCATCCGGCCCCGCCGTTCCGCACCGCTGTGCGGTGGGCCAGGACGCTGATCCGTACCGGACAACGGCCGGTCAGAAAATACAATGAGCCGCACTTCCATTTCGATCCGCAGATGCCGGCCCTGGATGGTTCGGTGTACCTGGACGGGTATTGGCAGAGCGAACGCTACTTTCAGGATGCTGAGGTGCAGCTCAGAAAAGATCTCCGGTTCGTTCAACCGCTGTCGGAGCAGGGAGCACACTTCGAACGATCCATCAGTGCTGTGAATTCCGTCAGTCTCCACATCCGCAGGGGCGACTATGTGTCGGACAACCGGTCGAACCGGATCCATGGAGTGCTGGACATGGACTATTACCGAAGAGCGGTCGACCGCATCGTCACGTCCGTTCCGGACCCGGTCTTCTTCCTGTTCTCGGACGATCCGGTATGGGCGCAGGAGCATGTGCGGACCGAGAGACCGATCACGGCGGTCGGAAGGTATCCCGGCGCTTCCGGGATCGAGGACCTTCACCTGATGAGCCGCTGCCGTCATCATATCATCGCGAACAGCAGTTTCAGCTGGTGGGGAGCATGGCTCAATCCGCATCCGGAGAAGACCGTGATCGCACCGCGGCTGTGGTTCAACGATGCAGCAAAACGGACGGATGATCTCTTCCCTCCGAAATGGATGGTGCTCTGAATGGGAACCGCACCGCTCATCACCGTGCTCATGCCGGCATACAATGCCGAACGCTATATCGCGGAAGCGATCGCCAGCGT
>JAVBYA010000506.1 GCA_030824295.1 Bacteroidota bacterium | reverse complement strand
GTACCCGAGCATCAGGAACGCCTGCTGCGTGGATGTGGAAGCGGAGTCACCGTTGAACGCCTTCATGGACATGAACGACGTGGTGAAGTGACCCTGCGGCAGTCCGGTGAGCTTCTTCAATTCGTGGTCGCCGCGCAGGAGCTCCTTGACAGAAGGGGGTGCAAAGAGATAGAGCTTGCCGCGGAATTCCCTGTTCCAGATGTTGATGGAGTTCAGGTCGTTCACATTCATATAGCAATAGATCTCATCCTCGGTGACAAGGAATTCCGGCGAAACGATGGCGTGGATGTTATGATCCTTCGCATACGTCCGAAGCTGTTCTTCGGAATAGGTGTTCTTCACCTGGAGCGTACTGTCGGTCGCTTTCACATAGAGTGTCCGGAGGTCGTGACCGGAGTAGACGACGAAGCGCCGGTCCTTCGCCAAGGCGATGCGGAGACGATTCTCGAAGTACGAGGTGAGGAACTGCAGCTCGTTCGCTTTGAGTTCACTCCGCAGCAGCCACTTGACCTTGAGTTTATAGATCATCAGGTTCTGGACGTTCGAGGAGATCTCGCGGGAAGCGGTGAAGAGCTGCGAAGTGATGGAATCCATGGCAAGATTGAATTTCGGGAAGACTTCATCAAGCATGGCGGCCGAGGTACCGTACGTATGTCCGATCGTTTCGTCCTGAGCGTACGAAACGGAACAAACAAACAGTACAACCAGGGCCAGAGACCGGTAGAGTATGTTCATAAAGGATTTTCTTTACAATTTTGGTATGCGAATGTTATCATTTTCGACCAAAATGTCAAGCTAATGGGTTTTCTTTTTAAAAATGCAAACGCCCTACCAAGAAATTGATAGGGCGTTTTACTGAGGTGATTTCTTATTTGAATGCCGTAACATCGCTAATTACAACATAATAGCAATGCCGCGATCTCTGAGGAACGAAGTCCCTGCTGTCTCCTTTATTTTTGAAACCGGGAGACAACAGGGAACTTTTTTGCCGCATCCGTTGTCAGTCCATGATCCTGCGAAGGAACGCCGGTTTGTCGAGATCCTGCTGTTCGATCTGATGCACCTTCACTTCATCCTGCGGAACGAGCGGGTTGACCGCAAGTCCTCGGCGGAGATAGGTGGGTGTATCGAACTTCTGCAGATCACGTGCGCCGGACGGGATGTGATCCACCTGGATACCGCGTGCACGGTTCGGCGCGAAGCGGTCCTGCTGCTGCTGCGGAACGACCTTCTTGTTGAATCCGGTCGCAATGACCGTGACCATGATCTCTTCGGTCAGGTTGTTGTCCACCACTACACCCGCGAGCACTTCGGCATCGTTGCCGGCGGCTTCGGAGATGATAGCGATCGCTTCGTCGTACTCCTGAATGGAAAGGTTCTGACCGCCGGTGATGTTGACGAGCAGTTTCTGTGCCCCCTTGATGTCCACCCCTTCCAGCAGCGGACTGGAGATGGCGATGTTCGCCGCTTCGGTCGCACGGTTCTCGCCTGTGGCGATACCGGTCCCCATGAGCGCATCACCCATATCGCGCATCACGCGTTTCACATCGGCGAAGTCACGGTTGACAAGTCCCGGAACGGTGATGATGTCCGAGATACCGCGTGTTGCATTGTAGAGGACGCTGTTCGCCACTTCGAACGCCTGCGAGATCGGCGTGGCTTTGTCCACGATGGTCAGCAGACGCTGGTTCGGGATGATGATGAGCGTATCGACATGCTTGCGCAGTTCTTCGATACCGTACTCCGCCTGCGCCATGCGCTTCTTTCCTTCGTGCGTGAACGGCTTGGTCACGATGCCGACCACCAGTGCGCCGAGGCTCTTCGCTACATTGGCCACGACCGGCGCTGCGCCGGTGCCGGTGCCGCCGCCCATACCTGCGGTGACGAACACCATATCGCTGTTCGCCAGCACGCGTGCGATCTCGTCCTTGTCCTCTTCCGCTGCGCGCTGTCCGACGCTGGGGTCCGCGCCGGCACCGAGGCCGCGTGTGAGGTTCTTGCCGATGCGGATCTTGGAGGTGGAGGAATTGCGATCGAGCGCCTGCACATCCGTGTTGATCGCCACAAAGTCCACGCCGCTGAGTCCGCGCGTGATCATACTGTGGACCGCGTTGGTCCCGCCGCCGCCGACGCCGACGATGCGGATCTTTGCGCCATTCTCGGAAGGGGTGTCGAATTCGATAGCCATGGTGACTCCTTTAGTAAGTTGTAGGTGGATTGATTGTTAAAAATAAAAATTGAACAGATTTCAGATGACAGATGATGAATGACAGATTACAGACAACAGATTACAGACAACAGACATTAGACAAAGCAATCATCCCTTTATTTTCCGTTGAAGCCCGATGAGCATTGCGATGATCTCATCGATTCTGGAATAGAGCCGGTCGTAGACGTCTTGAGCGATGAACGAATTCTTCAACGCAATGTCCAAACAACAGATACACTCATAAGCGGAGCGGATCGAATACTCCAAAAACCGTGAGAACTCTTTTTCCGAATTGTTCCCGGCGCCTTCGGCAATATTCAGCGCAATGGAGTCAACAGCCCTCCGAAACTGCTGCGATAGTGCAAACATCTCTTCTTTTGGGAACGATCTTAACATACTTCGCACATCACACCCTGCTTCGATCGCCTTCTCGTAGACATTAAGTTTCCGGAAATTGTGCATCTGTGCTTCTTGCTCACTCTGATATCTGATATCTGATGTCTAAAATCTGCTTTTACTACAGCTCATCGAACCACCCCTTCATCTTGTCGAAGATGTTGCGTTTATCTCCGCGCACCTTCGGTTCGGGGATGTTGGAGGCGGTGCCGTGCGCACGGCTCTTGATGGCGTGCAGGACGAGCCCGACACCGGTGGCGTACATGGGGTTCTCGATCTCGCGCACGAATCCGCCGCGAAAACCGCGCGGGATGCCGATCTTCACCGGCATGCCGAGCACTTCGCGTGCGAGGTCCGCCGTCCCTTTCACGAGCGCACCGCCGCCGGTCAGCACGACACCGGCCGAGAGATGCTTCTGATAGCCGGAACGCTTGATCTCCAGCGCGGCGATCTCCAGGATCTCCTCCATGCGCGGCTGGATGATCTGGCAGAGCATCTGCGTATCGATGTTCATCGGGTCGCGTCCGCCGATACCGGGGATGGTGAACGGATGATTATCTGCGATGGAAGCCATATGTGCGTGGCCGTATTTCAATTTGATCTCTTCCGCGTGGTTGGAGAGGATGCCGAGGCCGCGGCGGATATCGTCTGTGACCTTGCTGCCGGCGATGCCGATGACCGCGGTGTGACGAATGGTGCGGTCCGCAAAGACCGCAAGATCGGTCGTTCCGCCGCCGATATCGATCAGCACCACACCGACCTCTTTCTCCTCGCCGTCCAGCACCGCATCGCTCGAGGCGAACGGTTCCAGTACGATGTCGCTCACGTTCACTTCCGCACGCTGCACGCAGCGGATGATGTTCTGCGTGGCGGTGACGAGTCCGGTGATGATATGCACGGTCGCTTCCATGCGGACGCCGGACATGCCGACCGGTTCATAGACACCATCCTGTCCGTCCACGATGAACTCCTGCGGGATCACGTGCAGGATCTTCCTGTCGGACGGCAGTGCGATCTTCTTGGTATCCTCGATCAGGCGGTTCACATCGGCCTGGGTGATCTCCTGGTCCGCACCGCTGATGGCAACGACGCCGCGGCTCTGGAAGCTCTGGATATGGTCGCCGGCGATGCCTGCCACGACCGACTGGATCTTCACGCCGGACTGTGCTTCCGCATCACGGACCGCTGCACGGATCGATTCGACCGTCCGTTCGATATGAGTGATGACGCCGCGGGTAAGGCCTTCTGATTTGCTGCGGCCGATGCCGAGGATGTTGATCTCTTTGTTCGCGCTGACCGATGCGACGATCGCACAGATCTTGGTCGTTCCGATGTCCAATCCAACGTAAATATGCTCGTTCATTCTTTTCCTTTTGTCCTCTGTTCCTGTGCTGCTGTTGCGACCCGTTCGGTATCTCCTACGAGTCCTTCCGTGACACGACGACCTGATCGTCGAAACGGATGTCGATATACTGGATGTCCGGCGAAGCGCCCCCCTGCATGAACTGCTGCCAGAACGCATCGAGCTTCACCATCTTCTTCACCGCATCCCCTTTACCGAAGATGATCGGGACGCCGGTCTCGAAGGAGTAGAGCACCAGATCCTTCCCTTTCCGCAGCCGGATCTCCGAGATGGTGTGGAAGAGTTCCTTGCTGGTATATTTGCTGGCAGTGATGATCTGCAATGCTTCCTGCACATCCGCATGCTGCAGTTTCTGTCCCGCTTTGATCCCTTTCACGGAATCCAATCCGCTGATCACCGGGATGTCGTACGTCTCTTCCGACGCGATGTACGGCAGCACGGTGCCGTCCTCCGAGAGATAATAGAGCTCGCCGGCGTTCAGGATCGCGGCCGGTTTCCGTTCCACCACGGTCACGCGGAGCGCGGCCGGGGGATCGCGCTGGATGACGGCGCTCTGGATGAAACTGTTCGTCATGATGTTCCGCTGAACGGACGTGAGATCGATGTCGTACATCGGCTGCGTGGTCTGCAGGTTCATCAGCCGTACGATCTCCTCGCGGGAGAGGACGCTCGTCCCTTCCACCACCACCTGCTTCACCGGCGTGTACCGCTGCCACCGCGTCTTCAGTCCGGCAGCCACCAGCACGAGCAGTGCGAGCAGAACGAAGTACACGTAGACCCGTTTGCCGTGCGTTTGTTCCGAACCGTCATCCGAAGCGGTACCGATGTCCGTGCGTTCCGCCATGCGTTACTTCGCTTCCTTCAGGAACTGTTCGCCGAACTTCCAGATATCGCCGGCACCCATGGTGATGACGATATCGCCGCTCTTGGTGATCTGTTTCAAATAGGCAGGGACATTCTTCTTGTCCTGCACGTAATGCGCTTCCTTGTGTCCGTATTGTTTCGCTGCATTCACGATCAGTTCACCGGTGACCCCCTGGATCGGTTCCTCGCGCGCCGGATAGACATCCGTCACCACCAGAACATCGGCGAAGAGGAATGCTTTCCCGAAATCCTCATAGAAGTCGCGGGTGCGGGAGAAGAGATGGGGCTGGAAGACGCAGACCACGCGGTTGCGCCAGCCGGACTTCACGCCGCTGAGTGTCGCTTTGCATTCTGTGGGATGGTGCGCATAGTCGTCGTACACCGTGATGCCGTTCGCCTCCCCTTTCTTCTCCCAGCGCCGGTAGACGCCGGTGAAACGCTCGATGCCGGCCTTCACCTTTTCGAACGGAACGCCGAGGTTCAATCCCACCGCCACGGCCGCAAGGGCATTCTGCACATTATGTTTGCCGGGGATCTGGAGTGTGATCTGTCCGAGTTCCGCATTCCCCTGCACGACAGTGAAGGTGGTCGTATTCGCTTTGTGCTGGATATCGACCGCCTGCACGTCCGCCTGCGGGGACTGCAGACCATACGTGATGATCTTCTTCTTGCTGAGCTGCGGCAGGATGTCCTGCAGCGCCGGCTCGTCCAGATTGAGGACGATGAAGCCGTAGAACGGCACCTTGTTGGCGAACTGGATGAACGCCCCTTTGATGTCCTCCAGATCGCGGTAACAGTCCAGATGGTCCGTTTCGAGCGTCGTCATCACAGCGATAGCAGGAGTGAGCGAGAGGAAGGAACGGTCGAACTCGTCCGCTTCCACCACGATGAACTCCCCTTTACCGAGGCGTGCGTTCGTGCCGCCGAGACCGCTCAGTTTACCGCCGACGATCACCGTCGGATCGAGTCCCCCTTCCATCAGCACGAGACTTGTCATGGAGGTGGTGGTGGTCTTGCCGTGCGTACCGGCGATGCCGATGCCGTACTTCAGACGCATCACTTCCGCGAGCATCTCGGCGCGGCGGACGATGGGGATCTTCCGGCGGATCGCTTCCTGCACTTCGGGATTGTCATTGATGACGGCGGACGAGTAGACGAGCGTGTCCACATCCCCGGCGATGTTGGAGGC
>JAVBYA010000307.1 GCA_030824295.1 Bacteroidota bacterium | reverse complement strand
CCGCAGAACGGATGGTGCTGGAACTGAAGGACAAAGTGGCAAAGATGGAAGGGTCCGAGAAGATCATCGATATGCCGAACACTGGAGCATCGGTCCGTTCTGAAGCGCTGACGGCGCTCGTGTCGCTCGGATTCAGCCGCGAGAAGGCGGAACATTCGCTCCGCAGCGTGCTGAACGAAGTGAACGGGACGACCGTGACAGTGGAAGAGCTCATCAAACGCTCCCTGCAGCAATCCTCCAAATAACATGCCCCGCACACCGAACCGCCGCTCCCGGGATGTGAGCGACTACCTCCGCCGTACTCCCAAACAGATGCGCGAACTGATGGTGATCCTCCGGGAAGTGATCCACTCATCCATACCCGATGTGACGGAATCGATGAAATTCGGCGTTCCGTTCTATTCTATGAATGGACTTCTCTGCTATCTCAATCCACTCAAGACGAAGGACGGAATCTATATCGGCTTCGTTAAAGGCTACCGGATGTCCGATGAAGCCGGAGTATTCGCCGGACAGGAATTGAAACAGATCCGGCACATCGTGTATCGTAAACCGTCCGACATCAAGCGCCGCCTGCTCAAAGCATATCTCCAGGAGGCACTCATCCTGAATATGATGAAAGCCGGACGATTCGAACTGATCCGCTGAACGGTGCGTCCGGCAACGGCATCGGACTATTTGGATCTTCCCAGTGAAATATCCGATATGACAAAAGATGTACCGCTATCTGTGCGGTGGCCTGCATGGATGGTGAGTGTCTGCGAACCACCATCATACCTGTACGTATTCACACTCCTTCGAAGCTCTGCTGTTGATCCCTTCCTGCTGCATCGGAGACCGTTGACGGTGATCGTCCCCGGCATACGCACCACATTGTGGATGATCACAACATAATTCCTCTGCTGTAATTTACCGTTGAACTCCCCCGTTGACGGAGATACGGTGAATGTCAATTCTGAACTTTTCTTCCCACGGCGCAGTGACTGTGACAACGTTGTCCGCGAGAATCGTCCGTTCTGATACTCCAGTGTTGTGCCGTCATCTTCGTACAGTTCGAACGGTTCCGGTACGGTATCCTTCACGGGCGGATAGAGATGTACGAACAGCGTATCGAGCGGCCGCTGATCGGAATAGTCCATGACCGGTGCCATGGGTATGATGCTGCCTCCTTTCACGAAGAGCGGGAGTTGTTCCAACGGAGCAGGGACGTTGATCTTCCTTCCCCCCTGCACTTGTTCATCGGTCCAATAATTGTACCACCTCCCGGCCGGCAGCGTCACTTCCTGTTCCCGTTTCCCAGCCGTGACGACGGGCGAGACCAGAAATGCATCGCCCCAAAGATAACTGGAACTTTCATTCGTCAATGCGGGGTCGGACCAGAACAACGGACGGGCGAGCGGCATACCACTCTCATAGTTCCTGTGCGCCAACGAATAGTTGTACGGAAGCAAGGCATAGCGCAGCCGGATGAATGCACGGGTAATCGACTCTGCTTCAGGACCGAACATCCACGGTTCGGTCGGATGACCCCGGACACTCTCCCCTGCGCCGTGTGTTCTGGTGATGGGACTGAACACCCCATACTGCATCCACCGGATATAGAGCTCCGGTGAAGTGGAATTCCGTGCATAGCCGCCGATATCGGAGTTGTGGTACGCGATCCCGGACATTCCCATATTCAGCAGCATCGGCAGCTGCACCGCAAGCCCTCCAAACGTCCGAGCAACATCGCCGGACCACGGAAGCACTCCGTACCGCTGGATGCCGGCGAATCCCGACCGGGTCAGATTCACCACGCGGCGGTCCGGCTGCAAGACGGTGAAACCATCAAAGACCATCTTTGCCCAGAGCAGATTGAAGATATTATGGACCTTCACCGCACTCCCCAAATGATGCCGCATCGATTCAGGATGATTCTCCGGTTCTCCGAGGTCGGTCCAGATACCGGCAACATCCTGCCCGAACGCTTCAGGATGCTTGCTCCACCACCACGCTGCAGCGTCCGGATTGGAAAGATCCAGAAGGGATGAATTGCAGCCGCCGCATGACCACCAACCCGGGATCAGTTGACTCTTTCCGGTGCTGTCCTTCGCCAGATATCCTTTTCTATCCGCCTCAGCAAAATTGTTCGACGGCTGAATGATGTACGGTTCAGTGATCATCAGCGTCTTCACTCCCTGTGCCAGGAAAGCGGTGATCATTCCCCGATGATCCGGCCAAGCGGCAGTATCCCACGAGATGTCCCCCATGTTCCTGAACCACGCAAGGTCGAGCACAATGGCGTCGCAGGGAAATCCTTTCTCTCTCATCGTGCGGACGATACCGCGCGTCTCCTCTTCGTTCCTGTACCGGTTCTTGGATTGGGTATACCCGAACATCCAGCGCGGCGGAAGGGGCTGACGGCCCGTGAGCCACGTATAGCGTTCAAGTTGTGCCGGAATGTCCGGCGCTGCGATGACATAAAAGGATATTTCGCCACCCTCGGCTGAATACGAGAAGACATCAGGATCTGAGACGCCGAAATCGAAGGTCCCGCGGTATGTATTGTCCACATAGACCGCGTATCCGTTGGGTGTCGTCACCAGCGGAACGTTCAGATTCATAGTGGGCAGAGAATCGGAATAGGAGCCGATCTGCGTATTGTACGAAACGAACCGCTGGCCCCGCTTATCCAGCGCCGTCCCCCGCTCTCCTGTTCCGTAAAAATGTGCATCTGCATCCATCACAAAACTGAGCATCCGTGATGCACCGTTCATCAGGAATCCTCCGGCCCCGGGTTCTGAAAGAAGCGTGCTGCCATCCGGGCGAACGATCGAGATCCGCAGCGGGTATTTCCGGATGCGCACTTCCATTGATGCTGTGACGGCGGAAATGGCTGAATCACTCTCCTGGAAAGAATACTGTACAGGTTCCGGCTGCCGGATGACCACAAACGTTGGGTCGGGAACCGACTCAGCATTCGGGAGGATATCACAGCGGACGATATCGTGCGAGTAGAATTGGATCTGAACTCGTGCGGAATCGGCTTTCAGAACGATCGTACGGCCGTTATTCGTTACCTGGGAGACGTTGCCCAGGGGTGTTTGGGCGATCAGCACCATCGTTGTAACGGACAGGATGATGCCTACACGGCCGAGCATCGCCGGAAATCTCTGAATGTCCATTTATTTTTTCCGATCCAATGAAGTGATCACGACCGATCTGCTGACCGGCAGAGTTTTGAGAATAACGATGAGTTTGCGCTGCTGCTTGTTCCAGACCACACCCTGTTTCGCTTTACGGGCTTCCCGTTCAGTCTTGAATGAGGTGAGTTTCTTTCCGTTCAGAGCCAGAACATGCGGCCGATCCATTCCGTGAATTTCCAGACGGTACGACCGATGCAATGATGCTTTCTCGAATGTCCCGACCGCCGGAGCGATGGAGAACCGGAACGCGTCATGCTCGTATCGTAATGCTGTTGTTCTTTTTCCGTTTGAAGTTCTGTATTGCTCCGTGACTCCATCATCCTCATACAGTTCGAACCCGGCGTCCTTACCCGGATACACATGAAGAGTGAGACTGTCCTTGCTGAGGAATGCAGTACTGAGCGCATACGGTCCCATGGGAATGATCGAACCGGCTTTCACGAATAGCGGAAGTTTACCTGTCGGCGCATCATAGGTTATCACCCTGTCTCCGCTCAGGACACTGTCGCTCCAAAAATCGAACCACCTCCCTTTGGGTAGCCAGACCGGGACCGAACCGCTGTCCGAACAGTTCGGTGCGACCAACAGCTCTTCACCCCACATATACTGCAGATCGTGCTCCCATGCGCGAGGATCGTTCTGATGATCGATCACCATTGCACGGGCGATCGGAAGTCCGTTCTGGAAAGCACGATGCATATAAGTATAGATGTACGGGATAGAACGGTAGCGCAGTTCGGCATATCGCTTTGCATCGTTCTGTACTTCTGCCGGACGATCCAACGGCCAGCGGGACGCGCCGATGCCGTGCGGTTTCCAGAACGGCGTGAAGCTTCCAAAGGCCATGGACCATTGGCGGTACATCAGATCGTTGGGACCGTGATTCTCTTCCCAGTTATTGAACCCGCCGGCATCATGTCCCCAAAACGGGAACCCGGAAAGTCCGGCGAACTGCAGTCCGCGCACCTGCGAACGCATATCATCATAGGACGGTTTGATATCACCGCTCCACAACGTGGCGTACCGCTGACCGCCGGCCGTCATACCGCGCACCCAGACGAACGGACGTTTCGTTCCGGCAAAACTCTTATCCCATCCCTGCTGCACGAGTGCCTTTGCGATCAAAAAGAACCAATAGTTCCTCAATTCCCTCCAGCGTCTGCCGTCGGAAAGCGTCATGTCGAGCGGCGCCTTCCCCATCTCATCGAATTCATCGATCCAGAGTGCATCACCGGGGAACCGTAATGCAGGGTCGAGACTTTTGCTCCAAAAGAGCTGCCAGAACCATTCACGGACTGCCGGTGAGCTCAGATCCGGAGCACTGTCGCGGAAATCGATACTGTCCGGCTGCGGAATATTGAACGAAGAATCCCATCCGTCACTGTGCGAAGAGATACACCGGTTAAGATCGAGCGTAAGGATGAGGCCATTCTTTTTCACCCAAGCGGCATATTCTGCAGGATCGGGGTAGCGTTCACGGTCCCAATCGAACCGCGAAAGACATCGCTGCCCACCTCCTGCACGCCACCGGTTATCGTTCACAATATGGTCCAGCGGAAAACCGGCGGCTCGGTGCTCCGTGATCTTCCGTTTCCACCATTTCTCATCGGAAGGATCATCCGACGTATGGTCGTTCCCTTTGTCGGAAAGAGCCAGACCGAGCGCGGACCTCGGGAACATCCTCGGACGGCCGGTGAGCTGCGTATACCGGTCCAGGATGGAACGAAAACCAGGTCCAAGAATGAAGAAATAATCCATCCTCCCCTCTCCGGCAATGGAAAATTCATATCGACCCTGGTGACCGAAAGAGAATCGGTTGGTGAACGTACTGTTCAGGAAGAGACCGTATCCTTTTGACGAAAGAAAGAAAGGGACAAGCAGCGGCGCCTGTTGACCGTGAAGCGTCCCATAATTCCGCTCTACGACCGTTCCGCGCCGGTCGATGGAGGATTCCCTGCCGTAGTATCCATGCCCCAGTCCGGTAAAATGCTCCTGGTCATCATAGTGAAAGGATTCGCTGATGGTATCACCGTTCCACGATATCCCCATGTGCTGGTTCAGAATCCCCGAACCATGCTCGTTCGATCCAAAGGAAATTCGAAGCGGATCCTTGGTGATGTAGAGCGCGAAACCGTCCAAAGCGTTGGCGCTGATACTTACAGAAAGACTATCCTCCGCGATACTGATGCTGCCCGTCCATCGATGCGACTCGACCATTTCATACCTGTCATCGCTGAAGAACGCTTCTCCGGACCGAACGGACTGCACGCGGACGATGTGATCGCCGTACGGTGTAAGTCGGATACGCTGTCCGAGGTCTGTGGTAAGAATGACGCTGCGCCCATCCGATTTGCTGGATGCGTACCGTCCAATGGTCTCGGCTGCGTGGAGTGGAACGAGGAAACAAAATAGTGATAGTGTGCAAAAAAATCGGAAGCGGGCTGACCGGTCCATAATACCTTCATAATGATTGAACCAATATACCGTATTTGAATACCGCCAGCAACCGTCCGGAAACAGCAACGCCTTCCGGTATATGCACCGGAAGGCGTCATTGAAGCGCAGAGTGAAGTATCTGGAATGGTCTATTATCGTTTCGCCAAGCGCAAGCGGAGGGAATTGCTGATGACGCTCACGGAACTGATCGCCATCGCGGCCGCAGCGAAGGTCGGGCTCAACAGACCGAAGGCTGCCAGCGGTATGCCGATCACGTTATAGATGAACGCCCAGAAGAGGTTCTGTTTGATCGTCCGGATGGTCTGCCGGGAAAGACGGACGGCACGGACGACCGCCGTCAGATCGTGTTTCATCAAAATGACATCCGCGGTTTCCATTGCGACATCCGTACCCGAAGCCATTGCGAGAC
>JAVBYA010000157.1 GCA_030824295.1 Bacteroidota bacterium | reverse complement strand
CGAATTAGGGACAAAAAGGAACTGGACCGATTCCGACGATCTGGCAATGATGTACCGCGGCACCTATCCGCCGGAATTCTATAAACGGCTCCACCGGTATGTTCACAAACGGTACCGCCGCCGTCAGGGGATACAGTATCTGGGGGAATTGCTCAGCGGTCAGCGTCGGCCGACACCGGCAGTGCTTCGGCGCATCGCATTGCTCATCTATTATATCCCGGCAGTGTTCCTGGATGGAACAATGCTCCGGACTGGAAAGGACGATCAGTGATGAGGCACTCCGGAAATATGGATAAGATCAACGATGCATTCTCTGCGCAGGCGCCGCTGTTCGACGGTATCCAGCGGAGCAATCCGATGCTGGAATGGATGCGCTCCGTTGTGCACCGGCATATGGATGAGTTCATCGCACCGGGACAATCACTGGCGGATATCAATGCCGGGACGGGGATCGATGCGCTCCATTTCGCAGAGCGCGGTCTGACTGTGCACGCGATGGACATTGCCGACGGAATGGTGAACGAAGTACGGAAGAAGATCGCCGCACATGGACTGAGCGGGACGGTCACTGCCGAGCGCCGTTCGTTCACCGAAGCGGGTGGCGCAGCGCCGAGGATGTTCGATCATATCTTCTCCAACTTCGGCGGTCTCAACTGTATACCGGACCTTCGTCCGGTTGCCGAACAGCTCAAAATGATCATCCATCCAGGCAGTCTTGTAACAGTCGTTATCATGCCGAAGTTCTGTCCGTGGGAAGCACTCCATCTGCTGCGCGGCAACACGGACATCGGACTCCGCCGGTTACGCAGGGGGGGAGTGATCGCGCATATTGAAGGTCATTATTTCAGAACGTTCTATCATTCCGTCGGTGAGACCGCCGCAGCTTTCGGAAAGGATTACCGCATCGTGCGGCTGCGCGGCGTCGCATCCTGCTCGCCTCCGCCGTACATGGAGAAAGTGCCGGCACGGTTCCCGCGTCTCTACCGTTTCCTGCAGCAGTGCGATGAGCACCTCACGCTGCTGCCGCCGTTCAACCGATGGGCGGACCAGTTCATCCTGACCATGCGCTACGAACCGAAACAGTGACCGATGGCCATGTTCCCCAGCATATCGTCCATTACACTTCCCGTGCCGGTTCTCGAACGGCTGACGGCGCTGGCAAAGCGGTCACTGGAGACGAACGATGTCCCGATCGCTGCCGTTCTGCTTTATAACGAGAAGATCATCGGCGAAGGGTTCAATACGGTGCTGCGGAACGGAGATGCCGGCGGTCATGCCGAGATCAATGCACTGAGCGATGCGATGCGCACGCTTGGCCCCGAACGGTTCGATGCACTGGACCGTTCCCGGCTTATTCTGGTGAGCACCTTTGAGCCGTGTCTGATGTGTATCGGTGCCTGCATCAATCAACGGATACGGACCGTCTATTATCTGCAGCCGAAGACCGTTGCCGATCTGCTCACCGAAAGGAAAGCAGAAGCGATGTATTTCTTCCGCCGAAAGCAGGTCCGAAATTCAGGGATCCAGTTGGACCTCTTTCGGCTCCATCCGGATTTCAAGGATCAAACCGGCTATTCTCAGTAGGATTACGCTGTCTCCGCAAGCACACCGTCCTGCTTTTCCATTTCCTTACCTTCCCGACTTTATTTTGTGAACAATTGCCGGCCTATAGTCCGGCTTACAGGATTAGTTTCTTGCACATTGCTTCCTTGACTTCACGACTCATCGACTCCACGACTGTATTTTTGGAACGATTGCCGGCCTAATGACCGGCCTACAGGAGTAGTTTTTGTTATGGTTCCACAACTTCACGACTCCCATACTCTCCGACTTCACGACTCCATTCCTGCTTTTATATTAAAAAAATCTTTGTATATTCAGGGGTTAGGGTGATCATATGACACTTTCCTTGAAGAAAAAGATCTTCCTTGTCGGTGACCGAGTGCTCATCGAGCCGGACAAGGGACAGGAAAAGACACCGCACGGACTCTATCTTCCTCCAGGGGTTCGGGAAAAAGATAAGGTTCAGGCTGGATACATCACGAAGATCGGTCCCGGGTACCCGGTGGTGAACCCCAATTTCATCGACCAGGAATCATGGTCCGCACCCAAAGACCCGGTGAAGTACATTCCCCTACAGGCGGAGGAGGGGGATTACGCATTATTCCTCCGCGATGCCGCCATCGAGATCGAGTTCGAAGGGAAGCAATTCCTCATCGTGCAGCAGTCGCATCTGCTGATGCTCATCCGGCCGGACACGCTGGCTCAATTAGGACTGAACGACGAATGACCGTTGACCTTCATATTTTCAGCGAAGAGAATCTGCACGAGCAGCTGAAGAGCGCACCGTTCACCCAGGGCTTCTACACCGTTCATTTCTATACGGCAGAGGGATTGCTTGCCAAAGGGAAGTCCGAAACCCTTTCCGAGTTCTATCTCTATCCATCCGGCGGAACGCTGCGCGACAGTGACTTCAATCTGGTCTTCTACGATTCCCAGTTCGATACGTATCGCGGATTCAAGCCTCCACACCTTGGCAGGGAAGAACAACGATAATTTTGGAATTTGATAATCTGATAATTGTGGAATTATCCCGAATTACCATACCAACGACTCTACTATGACCGAACCCTTTTTGAACTCCCAAGAGATCCTCGAGAGTATCAGCGGCGGCTTCTTCGCGCTGAACACAGAATTCCGTTTCACCTACCTGAACAAAGCGGCGGAGGCCGGGACCGGTCTGAAACGCGATGAGGTGATCGGCAAGCATGTGTTCGAGATCTTCCCGAATGCAGCAACCGCGGAACTGGGCGAGAAGTACGTCCGCGCATTCGAAACGAAAACATTCCAGTCCCTGGTGAGCCAGTACAAGGACGGTCAGCACGAGAAATGGTTCGACATCCGCATCTACCCCAACGAGAACGGACTGGGGGTCTTCTTCCAGGACATCACGGAACAGCAGCGGCAGGAGCGTCAGCGGGAACTGCTGCTGCAGATCTCGCATGCCATCAACACCGCCGGTCAGTTGGAAGATCTTTGTGCCGAGGTCGTCCGCGTGATCGCGGCAACATATGAACTGCCGCAGCAGAACGTGCTGCTCTATTTCCACCGTCCGGCGGACGAACAACTCATCCTGCTGGCGCCGGAGCTTTCCCTGACCGACCTGCAGAAGGAGATGTATACGCTCTCCACCGCACGTCACCGGGAATTCGCCAGCGTCGAATCGTTTGCGACCGGCAGCAAGATCGTCACGACGGACCTTTCCCGCAGCGTGCTCTACGCCCATGCGCCCGAACAGGTCATCACTGCCACTGTCACCACACTGGTTTCGCTCCCTCTCCGGATCGAAAAGGAGAAACTGGGCGTGCTGGAACTGCTGCTGCACAATTCACGGGACCTGGTGGAGAAGGAACTCACCTACCTGTCACTGCTGGCGAGCGAGATCACCCTCGGCATCAGCCGCCGCGGACTGATCGACGAACTGCGTGTGAAGAATGTGGACCTGGAGATCCAGCGGGCGCAGACGATGGATGCCCATGACAAATTGAAACGGTTCCTCGCGTTCTTCAGCCACGAGCTCCGTTCCCCGCTCAATTCCATCATTGGTTTCTCGGAACTGATCGCGGAAGAGGGGAAGGAGATCACGCCGGACTCTCTAGAGCAGTATAACAGCGCCATCAAATCCAGCGGGACGCATCTGCTCCACCTTATCAATGATATCCTCGACCTTTCCAAGATCGAAGCAGGAAAGATGGATCTCCGGTTCGCGCCGGTCGGCATCCGGAACCTTGTGGACAGCGTGAAGCAGGTGGTACAGCCGCAGCTGGACGCAAAACGTGTCACGCTCGAGATCCGGATGGATGAGCAGCTGGACGATATCATCGCGGACGGCGTACGCCTGAAACAGATCCTGCTCAATCTCGTTACGAACGCCGTCAAATTCAGCCACGGCGGCGGCAATGTGATCCTTGCGGCGAAACGGACGCAGAACGATATCGAACTGTCGGTGCAGGATTTCGGCATCGGCATCCGGAGCGAGGAATTGGCGAAACTGTTCCAGCCGTTCCAGCAAACGGATAACGGCGCCATGAAGACGGAAGGGACCGGCCTGGGACTCTCCATCACCAAGCGGCTCACGGAACTGCACGGCGGTTCATTGTTCGTGGTGAGCGAGTATGGTGAGGGGAGCACGTTCATCGCCCGCATCCCGCTGATGGTGCAGGTGGAGAACGAAGCGGAGAAAGTGTTCAAACGGATATCAGAAACGGCCTCCAGCGGACGGCAGAAACGGGTCCTGATCGTGGAGGACAAACCGCACGCCCGCACACTGCTTCATACCTACCTCTCCGAGTCCGGTTATGTGGTGGAGATCGCCACGAACGGCGTGGAAGCATTGGAGAAAGCGAAACTCTGGAAGCCGGACGTTATCACGCTCGACATCCTGCTGCCGGTGAAGGATGGGTGGCAGGTGCTCCGCGAACTGAAGGACCATCCGCTCTGCAAAGAGATTCCGGTGATCATCATCTCGATGGTGGATGAACGGAACGTCGGCTTCGGCCTCGGTGCCGTGGAATATTTCGTGAAGCCGGTCCAGAAGGAAGAGCTCATCTCTGCCGTGAAGAAGGTGGAGGGACGCATCATGCAGAATTCCGCGACCATTCTGGTGATCGACGATGACCGGTCCGTCACCGACCTGGTGCAGATCATCCTGGAAGCGGAAGGGTGCACCGTGCTGAAGGCGCACAACGGCAAGGATGGACTGGTGATGGCGGAGCAGCACAAGCCCGACCTGATCATCCTGGACCTGGTGATGCCGGAGATGTCCGGATTCAACGTAGCGTATCAGCTGAAACACAACTCCGCTACTTATACGATCCCGGTGATGATCATGACCTCCATGGAGATCGACGATGAGACGCGGGAGCAATTGGAGGGATTCGTCGTCTCGCTCATGAAGAAATCGGGCTTCACCAAGCGCGACCTGCTGAACGAGATCTCCGCGATCGAAGGGAAGAGACACTGAACCAATGACCATATCGGCGCGGTATCCCGGAACATGTTCCGGGTACCGCGCCGGTCCTATTTTAAATGCCTATGGACCAGATCACGATCCGCGCATTCTTCACGAACGACATCCCGGCGATCGAAGGATTATACCTCCGTACGGCGGCGGTGGAAGGGGGACTGGCGCGGACGGGGGATGAGATCACCCGCGAATACATCGAGGAGTTCGTCTCTCACAGTGTGAAGGACGGCGTCGGACTGGTGGCGATCGCCGGTGTTCCGGGCCGCATCATCGGAGAGATCCACTGCTACCGGAAAGGGGTCGCCGTGTTCCGCCACATGCTCTCCGATCTGACCATCGCTGTCGATCCGGAGTATCAGGGACAGGGGATCGGACGGATGCTCTTCACGGAAATGCTGGCGGAGGTGCGGAAGCGGCCGGAGATCCGGCGCGTGGAACTGTTTGCGAGGGAGACCAATGAGCGGGCGATCGCGTTCTACACGTCGCTCGGTTTCGTGCAGGAGGGACGCTTGCGCGGACGGATCCTCCACCGTGACGGCACGATGGAGGACGATCTGGTGATGGCGTGGCACCGCGAATGATGCCTCGCCAGGAAGCACTCACTCTTCCGTCGAGGTCGGTGCGAGGTTCGCGAACCGTTTCACTTTCTGCGTGGTGGTCTTCAGCAGCTCCTGCTCGCGGATGATGAACCGCCGGATCTGTTTGTAGCTGCTCAGCTGCTTGTTCACTTTCCCCACTTCATCCGCGATCACCTGCTGCAGCAATTCCTTCGTGATGGGCTTCCCGGCCGATTCCGCCACCTCGATGAACGCTTCCGCATCCACCACGATCTGCGCGGCGATGATCTCTCCCAGTTTCGCATCCTCCGCACCGTAGACCATCGATTCCAGGATGAACGGACTCCGGTTCAGCACATCCTCGATCTCCTCCGGAAAGACATTCTTCCCCGATTTCGAGATGATGACATTCTTCTTCCGTCCGCTTATATGGAGGAACCCGTCGCTGTCGATGTATCCCAGATCCCCCGTCT
>JAVBYA010000403.1 GCA_030824295.1 Bacteroidota bacterium | reverse complement strand
CTCGATGGGGATATTGGTCTGGTTGGAGGCGCGCAGGATGAACATGAGGGTATTATTGGCCCGCTGCAGTTTGGAGGTGAATGCTTTATCGAAGGTATAGCTCTTCAGTTTTTCGCCGGCAGCGGCGGCTTCGCTTTCCCCTTTGGCGGAGAGCGGTACATCCACCCAGCCGGTGAAGCGGTTCTCGAGATTCCATTGGGATTCGCCGTGGCGGATCAGGATCAGATTGGACATTGGATGATTCCTTTCACAATTGGGTGGACGAAAGTCAATTTTAAGAACAGGATGCTGGATGTTGCGCCGCCAACGAGAATACAATCAGGGCGGCAGTCCGCCATGATTCTCTCACCGGGCGGACAATACTGGATACTGGATACTTGATGCTGGATACTTGATACTGGATTCTGGATAATGGATGTTGAGATGGTGTCAAAAAAAACCGCGACCAAATGTACCATTTAATCGCGGCTATAGAAAGTCAGATCTTCACCTTACTTGATGTTGAAGTAGCGTGCTTCGGGATGATGCACGATGATGGCGTCAGTGGATTGTTCCGGCTCCAGCATGAATTCTTCGGTCAGGTGTACGCCGATCCGTTCGGGCTGCAGCAGCTCGAAGAGCTTCGTGTGATCTTCGAGGTTCGGACAGGCAGGGTAACCGAAACTGTACCGTGACCCTTGATATCCCTGACTGAACAGACGTTTGATCTCCGGTGCATCCTTGCCGGCAATACCGAGCTCCTCACGGATCTTCTTGTGCCACAACTCTGCCAGTGCTTCGGCAGATTCCACACTGAGACCGTGGAAGTACAGATACTCCTTATAATCGTTCGCGGCGTAGAGTTTGGCGGAATGCTCTGAGGCCTTCGCTCCCATCGTTACCATGTGGAACGGAACGACATCGATCCTGCCGGAACCGACCGGAGCGAAATAATCGGAAAGACAGAGGAAGCGGTCATCCTTTTGACGCGGGAAACTGAATCGCATCCGCTCCGTCTTCAGATCGTCGTTATAGATGATGAGGTCATTGCCGTCCGCATTGCACGGGAAGTATCCGTACACCACTTTCGGCTGCAGGAGTTTCTCTCTGCGCGTCTGCTCTTTGATGCGCTCCAGATCCGGGCGGACTTTCGTATCCACTTCTGTGCGGTATTCCTCTTCCGAGCGTTTCCCTTTGCGCACCTGCCACTGTCCTTTGATGAGCGCTGCTTCGTTGATGTAGGCAAAGATCTCATCGAGCGGAATATCGTCCACCACTTTCGTGCCCCAGAACGGCGGCGTCGGAAGCACAACATCCTTCGATACCGAGGATGTCACAGGGAGTCCCTCCTGATCCTTGAGTGCTGCGGCGATCTTCGCTTCGGAACCGGTCAGGAGCTCATCGCCGTCCTCTGTGATCTGCGGCTGATCGACCACGGAAGGAGCAAAGCTTTCCACACCTTTTGTCTTCAACTGCTCCATGAACCGGAGACCGTCGAATGCGTCGCTGGCATAGACGACCGTTCCTTTATAGATGGAACGAAGGTCGCTCTCCACGAAGCGCCTGGTCAATGCGGCGCCGCCGAGCACGACGGGAGGCGTGATCCCCTTCTCGTTCATCAGTTCCAGATTCTCTTTCATGATGGCGGTCGATTTCACCAACAGTCCGCTCATCCCGATGGCATCCGCTTTCGTTTCCTGCCATGAGGCGATGATGGCATCCAGCGGCTGTTTGATGCCGAGGTTATAGACCTTGTAGCCGTTGTTCGTCAGGATGATGTCGACAAGATTCTTCCCGATATCGTGCACATCCCCTTTCACCGTGGCAAGGACCATGGACCCTTTATTCGTAGCATCGCTCTTTTCCATGTATTGCTCAAGATACGCTACGGAGGCTTTCATGGTCTCAGCGGACTGGAGCACGAACGGGAGCTGCATCTCTCCGCGTCCGAACAGATCGCCGACCACTTTCATCCCATCCAGCAGGATATCATTGATGATCTGCAGCGGAGTGTATTTCTTCCGTGCTTCGTCCAGATCGGTCCCGACATCGGTCCGTTCCCCGTCGATGATACGGTTCTTCAGGATCTCTTCGATGGTGCCGGCCCGTTCTTTCTTCTCGGCTTTCATATCCGACTTCTTGTCGGCGTAGAAGGCCATCAGTTCCGTCAGCGGGTCGTAGGTGCACTGTTCACCGTTGAACGTCCGTTCATCGAACACCAGCTGTTTGCAGAGTTCACGTCCCCGCTCGTCGATCTTGTAGAGCGGTTTGATCTTCTGCGCGTTCACAATGGCCTGGGAGAGTCCCGCCTCGATGGCGAAATGCAGGAAGACGGAATTGAGATCATGACGGATATGCGGGGCCAGTCCGAAGGAGATATTGCTGACGCCGAGCACGAACCCGACCTCGGGATATTCCTTCTTGATGAGACGGATCGCTTCAATGGTCTCGATACCGGCCTTGCGAAACTCCTCGTCCCCGCTGCCAAGCGTGAAGGTAAGCGTATCGAAGATGAGGTCGCTCGGCTTCATGCCGTACTTCCCGACGACAAGATCGTAGATCCGTTTTGCGATATCGAACTTGTCCTTTGCCGTTTTCGCCATCCCGCGCTCGTCGATGGTCAATGCGACGACCGCCGCGCCGTATTTCTTGCAGAGCGGGACGACGTGATCGATCCGTTCCTCGCCATCCTCCATATTGATGGAGTTGACGATCGCCTTGCCTGCGCAAAGCTGCAGCGCCGCTTCGATGACATTCGCTTCCGTTGAATCGATGACCAGCGGGAGCGGGACCTGCGTGTTCAGCCGGGAGACGAACTCCTTCATATCCTTCACTTCGTCCCGTCCTACATACGCCACGCAGACATCCAGCACATGCGCCCCTTCTTTGATGGCTTCCTTCGCCATCAGCACCATACCGTCGTAATCCTCTTTCTGAAGCAGTTCGCGGAATTTCTTGGAACCGTTCGCGTTCGTCCGTTCGCCGACGATCAACGGTGCCGGTTTCATCTCCATCGTCACACTGGAATAGAGGCTGGAGACGGAAGGCTGGAACTCAATGGTCCGCTGTTTGGGTGTGATGCCGTTCATGGCATTGACGACCGCTTTCAAATGCTCCGGCCGTGTACCGCAGCAGCCGCCCACAACATTCACGCCGTAATCCTTCACAAAGTGGCTGAGCCACTTCGCCATCTCGTCCGGGGAGAGATGGTAATGCGCCACTCCGCCGACGTTCTCCGGCAGTCCGGCGTTCGGGATACATGAGACGGGGATGCGGGAGTTCTGGGTGAGATATCGGATATTCTCGGACATCTCCTTGGGACCGGTCGCGCAGTTCATACCGATCACAGAGATATCGTACGGTTCCAAAGCCGTCAGAGCTGCGCCGATCTCCGTTCCCATGAGCATGGTTCCCATGGTCTCGATGGTGATGGAACTGACGACCGGCAGTTTGATCCGTTTGTCCGCAAAGTAACGGAAGACCGCGCCGAGCGCGGATTTCACCTGCAGGATATCCTGCGACGTTTCAACGATGAGCAGGTCAGCGCCTCCTTCGACGAGTCCGGAGACCTGTTCGTAATACGAGCGTTCCATTTCTGAGAAACCGATATGCCCCAACGACGGCAGTTTGGTCGTCGGTCCGATGGAACCGGCCACGAAACGCGGATGAGCGGCAGTGGAGAACTCGCGGGCGACCTTTTTGGCGAGCTGAGCGCCAAGTTTGCTGATCTCGTACGCACGGTCCTGCAGATCGTACTCTGCCAGAACGATGGACGAGGAGCCGAACGTATCGGTCTCGATGACATCGACGCCGGCAGCGAGGAAGTCCGCATGGACCTTCTCGATCGCCGACGGCTTGGTGACCAGGAGGTATTCATTGCAGCCGTTCAGATGCTCACCGCCGAAATCATCAGCCGTGAGGTTCTGCGTCTGGATATTGGTGCCCATGGCCCCGTCGAATACGACGATCTTTTCTTTTAGGATTTGCTCGAATGATTTAGTCATTACATCTCGAATAAACAGTGGAAATTATTGAGTTGGGAGTCTTGAGTTGGGAGTTATGAGTTGGGAGTCTTGAGTTGGGAGTCTTGAGTTAAGAGTCTTGAGTAAAGAGTTGGATCCACTAAGAATGCAATTTTGATGTTAATGCGATTAACATTTTCCGGACCTCAATCGTAGATTGAGTTAATGACTCGAATTCGTTGTCTGATATGTATTGAAGATCCTTTGACAACAAAATAAAATATTCTGTTTCGTTCGCAGAACCGATGGCCATGCTTAAAAATCGTGCGAAGTCAGGATTGGTCTTTCTGCCGCAGCCTTCAACAATATTTGCCGGTATAGAACTTGATGACCTTCTGAGTTGTGCAACAATGCCGTATTGTTCATCCTTCGGAAAGGACTTCGTGATCTTATAGATATCCAATGTCAATGCGTGCGCTTTCTCCCATACCATCAGTTTCTTGTAATCCTGCATCACGTCTCCGCCTATCATTGCCTCAGTATATCAAGATCTCTTCACTGCCAACTCAGATCTCATCTCTCCTACAAATGAAAAACCCCGACAGCGATGGGACGTGCGTCGGGGTACAAAAGTGTTGCTACCGTCGACGCTTTAGCAATTTATCACAAATTGAGCGGCTGCAAGCTGTCGTTTTCAAATCGCCACTGGTATAATTTACGGAAGTTCCGTCTGAATTACAAGGTTAACACTCCGTGGCACTCAGCGCCAGCCCCGCTTCGGAGGTCTCTTTGTATTTCTTGGACATATCCTCGCCGGTCGCTTTCATCACTTTGATGACGGAATCAAGGGAGATCTTCTGAAAAGCGTGATTACCGGATGAAGCAAGAAGGTAGGCATTGTAGGCTTTCACCGCACCCATCGCGTTCCGTTCAATGCAGGGGATCTGAACATATCCGCCGATGGGGTCGCAGGTCATTCCAAGATGATGCTCGATGGCGATCTCCGCTGCTGCCTCGACGGTGTTGATATCGCATCCGGCACAATACGCGAGCATGGAGGCACCCATCGCACTTGCCGTCCCTATCTCTCCCATGCACCCCATCTCCGCACCGGAGATACTGGCGTTATGTTTCACCAGGAATCCGACCGCGGCGGCAACCAACAGTCCATCACGCAGTTTCTGCATATCGTAATGGAAGTGTGTCTTCATCAAATATGTCAGTCCGGGGATGACGCCGGACGCTCCGCTGGTGGGAGCGGTGACGACGATGTTGCCTGCGGCGTTCTCTTCGGATGCCGCTTCGCAGTATGCGTTCAGGAAGATGAGGAAGGAATCCTGCGTGCGGGCCATCTCCTGCGCCTTGCGGTACAACGACGATGCTTTGCGATGCAGTTTGATGGAACCCGGTAATTCCCCTTCGGATTCGAGTCCGCGGCGGACGGCATCATGCATGAACTTCAGAACGGCATCCACTCTCCGGTAGATCTCGGTCCGGTCGATTCCGGAGACGGATTCTTCGTTCCGCACGATCAGTTCCGACAGCGAGAGTGAATTGTCCGCAAGATGCTGCTTCAATCCGCTCATCGTTCCGTACGGGTACCGCGGGGTCACGTGCGGCTTCTCCTCTTCCGTTTCCCCTTTGCGGTGGATGAAACCGCCGCCGACGGAGTAGTATTCCTCCTCTGCGATGAGCGATGTACCGGAGAAGAGCTGCAGCTGCAGCGTATTGGGATGATGGAAATGGAACTTCCCGCGTTCGAAGCGGACGTGATCGGGTGTGAAGATGATGCTGCCGCTTCCGACAGGAATCTCATACCGGGAACCGGGAAGCATCAGTGTAGAGAACCAGACCGGCTCGCATTCTTCCGGACGTTTACCGAGCAGACCGGCGGCGATCGCACGGTCCGTACCGTGACCGGCACCGGTCGCAGCAAGCGAACCATAGAGGATGATGCAAATTTCGGAGGCTGATTGTGTGAGGGTCTCGGGCAAGGCATTGATGCGCCGGAGGAAATCGAACGCTGCTTTCATCGGACCGATGGTATGCGAACTGGAAGGTCCGGGACCGACTTTGAAGAGATCGAAAATGGAGGTGGTGATGACGCCGACATCGGTCATGTCAGTGTCCGTTC
>JAVBYA010000186.1 GCA_030824295.1 Bacteroidota bacterium | reverse complement strand
GAACGGTGGAGCGACATCACCGGTTTGTCCTACGACCAGGCGTTCGGCGACGGTTTCCTGAATGCCGTCCATTCCCATGACCGCAAACGTATCCGCACTGAGTGGCACCGCTGCGTGCGCGAGCGGACGCCGTTCCAGTCAGAGTACCGCATCTTCCGCGAGTCGGACAAAGCGGAGCTGTGGGTGATGGGCCAGGCACTGCCGGAAGTGAATGCGGATGGTTCGCTCGCCGGCTTCGTTGGCACCATCACGGACATCACCGAACGGATGCATGCGGAGATCGAGATCGACAGCTCCCGCAAACAATTGCGTGCACTTACCGTACGGCTGCAGAACATCCGCGAAGAGGAACGGACCCACATCGCGCGCGAGATCCACGATGACCTTGGTCAGGCGCTGACCGGACTGAAGATGGACCTTGCGTGGATGAACAACAAACTGGCATCATCGGACGAAGCAATTCAAAAGCGCATCAAGTCCATGATGGACCTGGCGGATTCCACCATCCACAAAGTGCGGAAACTCGCCACGGACCTTCGTCCCGGCATATTGGACGATATCGGACTTGCCGCCGCCATCGAATGGCAGGGGAAGGATTTCAGCGAGCGGACCGGCATCGACTTCACGTTCCATCTGGACGAAGAGATCCAAATGGACGAGAAACGCTCCACGGCGTTCTTCCGCATCTTCCAGGAATCGCTCACCAACGTCATCCGTCATGCTCAGGCGAAGAACGTTGCTATCACCCTCCGCAAAGAAGGGGCCAGTGTGCTACTTACCATCGAGGATGACGGACGCGGTATCGCTCCGCATGAACTCTCCAATCCCCGTTCGGTCGGCATCCTCGGCATGAAAGAACGCGCCGCCAGCTTCAACGGTGAAGTACTGGTCTCCGGCACGAACGGAAAAGGGACCTCCGTCCGTGTCCGCATCCCGCTGATCGAATCGTTCCCATCCTCCTAGCATGACCCGCATCCTCATTGCCGACGACCATACCATCGTACGGAAAGGACTCAAGCAGATCCTCTCCGAAGGGATGAAGAATGTGGAGTTCGGCGAATCCGCCGATGCGGCGCAGACGCTTCAACTCATCAACACACCGTTCGACCTGCTCATTCTCGACCTCAGTATGCCCGGACGCAGCGGACTCGATCTGCTCAAGGATATCAAGGTCCATTCACCGAAACTTCCGATCCTCGTCCTCTCCATGTATCCCGAGGACCAGTACGCGCTCCGCGTCATCAAAGCGGGAGCGATGGGATATCTCACCAAGGACAGTGCACCGGAAGAACTCGTCAACGCCGTCTCAAAGATCCTGGGGGGCGGCAAGTACATCAGCGCCGCACTCTCCGATCAGCTCATCGATCTTGTGCAGCGGCCGCATCAGGGTGAAGGACATGAACTGCTGTCGGACCGCGAATTCCAGGTGCTGAAACTCATCGCCTCCGGCAAATCGGTCTCCGACGCGGCAGCGATCCTGTCGCTCAGCGTTAAAACGGTCAGCACCTATCGCAGCCGAATCCTCGATAAACTCCACCTTGGGTCCAATGCCGAATTGACCCGTTATGCCCTCCACCATAAGCTGGTCGATTGAGCGTGTAGGACAAACACCTACACGAAATACCTTGTTTCTCTGATACTCATTCCTACAATAAGTTTGTATCCTAGGCCACACTCCTATGCAAACTCTTGTGAAAACAAAGCCTATCAATGTCTTTATTGTGGACGATTCTGTCATTGTCCGCGAACGGTTGACGTCCCTTCTTTCCGAAGTACCCTTCATCGCGATCGTGGGCTATGCCGACAATCCGCTCGCAGCAACGGAAGCCATCGTCGCTCAGCGCCCGGATATCGTCATCCTCGATATCTTCCTGACCGGCGGCAGCGGCATCCATGTGCTGAAGAATATCCGCGGCAAGAACATCGCGACCAAGGTCATCATGCTGACGAACTATGCGCAGGAAGAGTACCGCAGGAAATGTTTCGAAGAGGGAGCCGATTTCTTCTTCGATAAATCGATCGAGTTCGACAAAGTGGTCGACACCATCCACCGCATCACCGCGGCGGCCTGAGAATATGAATCACACTATTACTACACTACACCCCACATCACACGGAGTTACACTATGAGACAAGCAATCTTCAGTCTTGGCGCACTGCTGATGAACCGCCTCAACTATCTGCAGAAGTTCGCCATCGTTCTTGTCCTGCTCTTGATCCCGAGCGGAAGTCTGCTGTACATCGTTACGACACAGATCCGGCAGAACGTCGAGTACTCGCAGAAGGAACTGACCGGTATCACCTACAATGTGGCGCTGCGCCAGTTCTATGAAGCGGTGCAGATCCACCGTGACTATTCGGTGCAGTTCTTCCTGGGCGACAGCACCGCCGAACAGCTGATGTCCGATGCACAGCAAGTGATCGAGAGCAGCGTGCTCGGCGTGGATTCGGCCGATACACAGTACGGCGACGACCTCGTTGCCCGTGAGAAATGGAAGAACATCAAGATCGACTGGAAGAACCTCAAGAGCCGCGCCTTCACGCACAAGATCGAGAAGAGCGAGGAGCTGCACAACAAGCTCGTCTCCGACGTACTGGCGCTCATCGTGGACGTGGCGGACAACTCGAACCTCACGCTCGATACGGACATCGAAACATACTATCTGATGAACATCACCAACTTCAAAGTGCTGCAGATGACCGAGGCGCTGAGCCAGTCCAAGAACCTGCTCCGCGCTGCGATGAAGACACCCATCCTCACGCCGGAACAACGCACCGCCTTCACCATCCAGTCCGGCATCGTTCAGCCGCTGATGTCCGATATCGCGGACGCCGTGAACCGCATCAACACCTATAACCAGCCGGTGAGTCCCGTGGTCGAACCTTCCTACGTGGACCTGAAATCCTCCACCGATCAATACATCGAACTGCTGCAGGCCGAGATCCTGGATGACAGTCTCCGCATCGCCCGCGGTCAGGATATGAGCATCATCGATCGCCCGATCAAGGCCGGACTCGATGTGTTCGACGTGCAGGCACCGATCCTGAAGAACCTCATCGAAGTGCGCATCAAGAATCTGGAACAGCAGGTGCTCATCTATATCGCCGGCACCATCCTCGTGCTGCTCTTCGTGTCCTACCTGTTGGGCGGTTTCTACAGCTCCGTGATCGACACCGTGAGCACGCTGGAGAACGTGGCAGCACAGCTGAACGAAGGCAAGATCACGGAAGTGGTCGAGGTCGAAACGCGTGATGAGCTGGGCCGCGTAGGACGATCCTTCAACCAGGTCGCGCTCAGTCTGCTCTCCCGTAACAAAGAGCTCGAAGAGAACAGGATCCAGATCGAAGCCACCAACCGTCAGCTGCGTGAGACACAGACCGCTCTGGTGCAAGGAGAGAAGATGGCGTCCCTCGGTCAGATGGTGGCCGGTCTCGCCCATGAGATCAACACTCCGCTCGGCTATGTGAAGAATAATATCGAGATGATGATCGGCAATCAGCAGACCATCAACGATGCGGTGGAACAGTACCGCAAACTGCTGGATATGCTCGTGAACGGCGTGGAAGAAGGTCTGGAACAGACCGTCACCGACCTCGCCAATCTCTCCACGGAACTCGAAAAGAACACCGTTCTTGAGGACAGCAAGACCATGCTCTCCCAGGCACTCGTCGGCACGGAACGCATCCAGGAACTCATCAAGAACCTGCGCGAATTCTCCCGTTTGGACGAAGCGGATCTGGCCAAGGTGGACCTCAACAGTGCGCTGGATGCAACGCTCGTCATCGCAAACAACGTCATCAAGAACCGCGCAGTGGTCAAAAAGGATTACCAGCCCAACCTGATGGCCGAATGCTTCCCGGCCCAATACAACCAGGTCGTCCTGAACCTCCTCACCAACGCTGCACAGGCCATCGAAGGACAAGGGACCATCACCATCCGCACCTACAAGGAACCGGGCAATCCGGATATGGCGGTGGTGAAGATCTCCGATACCGGTAAAGGTATCCCGCGCGAGAACCTTTCCAAGATCTTCGAACCGTTCTTCACCACCAAGAAGGTCGGTGAAGGGACCGGGCTCGGACTTTCCATCTCGTACAAGATCATCGAGAAGCACGGCGGCTCCATCAAAGTGGAGAGCGAAGTAGGACGCGGTACCGATTTCTTCGTCCGCATCCCCGTCATGCAGCCGCGCGTCGGCAAAAAGGAATCCGCACCGGCGGTTTGATAGCCGTAACGAACTGACATTGACCCGTGAGCACTAAGGAGTATTGACCATGAGCAAATCTGTGATCGAAGAGAAATCGAACATCCTGTTCGTCGACGACGAACCGATGATCCTGTCATCCCTCAACATGCTGTTCAAGAACAAGTACAAGGTGTACCTGGCCGAGAACGGCTTCGATGCGCTGGAGATCATCAAATCGGTCCCCATCAAGGTCGTCGTGAGCGACCAGCGCATGCCCGGCATGCTCGGTCATGAACTGCTCCGGCAGGTGAAGGAGATCAGCCCGAACAGCGTCCGTATGCTGCTCACCGGCTACTCGGACCTGGATGCCATCATCGGTTCGGTGAACGCGGGTGAGGTCTTCCGGTTCATCAACAAACCGTGGCAGGGGGAGTTCATGCTGTATGTCGTGAAGCTCGGTGTGGAGATCTATGACAAGGTCACCAAGCTGCAGGAGAACGAGATGCAGAAGCAGGACGATGCGGTCACGGAAGAACATCCTGTCTCCGGCCATCGCGTCCACATCGAAGTGGAGGAAGCAAGCCCCACCGTCCTGTTCGTGGATTACAGCGAAGAGGAGACCGGCAGACTGGTGGACAAGTACGGCTGTATGTTCAATACCGTTGCCGTGAATTCCATCGATGCCGCGTTCCAGGAGATGGCGAAGAAACCGGTCTCGGTCATCGTCAGCAATATCAACTTCGGTGATGTGGACGGCGTCAGCTTCCTGGATACCGTCCGCCGCGAGTATCCCAACACCGTCTCCGTCATCCTCACCGAGGTGAAGGACGCACAGCTCGCCATCCGCTCCATCAACGAACTGAACGTGTTCCGCTATCTGGTGAAACCGATGCCGGAGGATCAGATCTCGCACACACTGGAGAAGGCCATCGAACGGAGCAAGGCATTCAAATCCACTCCGCACAAGAACGTGCTCAAGATGGCGGAAGAGATCTCCCCCGAACGGATGGTCCGGAACGAGGAAAGCACGCTCCGCCTCCGCCTCCGCGCGGCACAGGCGCTGCTCGCCAAGAACAAGAAATAGGACCGTATCGGGACCATCGTCCGGTCTCGGTGTGCATTGCGGACCCCGCCGCCCCACGCGGGGTCCGCAGTTTCAGCACCGCTCCCTCACGTTTCCCGCTCTTCTGATGCAGAATATCTCGCAAAAAATCATCGGCGCTGAACACCTCACCGAGGTGATCGCTTTCCTGAAGAACGCCGACAAGTACATCCGCCAGGGGGACATCCATCATGCCCTGGAAGAGATCATGCGCGCGCGGGACAAGAATCCCACCATCATGTACGCACGGGCATACGAGGAGTATGTCCGTTCCGTTCTGTTGAAGCAGACCGACCTCAGCATCGCCGATCCGAACGCATCCTCCAAAGAAGCGGTCATCGCTCAGCTCATGCCCACGCTGGAACGGATCCTCGACCTGGCCATCAAAGAGGTCAAGCGGAGCGCCGTCACTGCGTACAAACAGAAAGAGGTCTTTGCCCTCCAGAAACAGCAGGAAGAGGAGCAGCGGCACGAGGAACAGCTCCGCACCGCCAGCATCGCCCGGAAGATCGCCGATTATCTGAAGCGCGCCCGCGAACTGGAAGCGCACGGCGACTACCGCAACTCGCTCAACGAAGTGGCCCGCGCCTTCATGCTCGACCCGACCGACGAACGCATCCTGCAGATAGAGGAAGAGATCAAGTCCGCGCAGGACGGACAGGACCGGCAGGAAGAGGAGGAGCGCGCACGCCGCCACCGTGAGGAGGAACTGCGCCGTCAGCAATTGTTCGCACAATGGAAGCTGCAGCGCGAAGCGGAACGGGAACAGGAGGTCCTGAAACGCGAAGAGGCGCACAAGCAGGCGCGCGCCCA
>JAVBYA010000316.1 GCA_030824295.1 Bacteroidota bacterium | reverse complement strand
ATTCATCAAGAGTGGACGAGGGACTGACCCTATGACTCCACAGCAACCGGCGGCCGTCAGATCGTTGTGCCAGGTGCTACATTCAGGGTCCCTTACAAGGGGCCGCCGATGAACAAAATGTCTGAACCTTTTCGGGCCTCTTTTAGTTCATCTAAATGAGGCCTTTGTCGTTTTAAAAGTATGCGCACCTTCGTCAGGGGGTTGATCGGTCTTCCACTGACCTCGTAAGGAATATTTAGATTACTATGAACATCTCCAACCTACATCTCTTCTACGCATGCCGCCCCGTTCTGGAGCACTTCTCGTCGTATTTCGACGGTAATTTTCTCTGTTGTCGCTAACATATACCTCGCTCGTACCGTTCGACCGATGCTGCTCCGCAGTGGACCAGCGTCACCATACCACTTTATACCGAGGAAACCATTATGTCTACGATCAACGGAAAGAAACGCGACTATCGTTTTGAAACTCTTCAGCTCCATGCCGGTCAGCAGGTGGATCCGACCACGAAATCCCGCGCGGTACCGATCTATCAAACAACATCGTATGTATTCGATAATGCCGGCCATGCTGCGAATCTGTTCGGACTGAAGGAATTCGGGAATATTTATACACGCATCATGAACCCGACAACAGCCGTGTTCGAAGAACGAATCGCTGCTCTCGAGGGAGGTGTGGCGGCGTTGGCGACGGCATCAGGTCAGGCAGCACAATTCCTGGCAATTCAGACCATTGCACAGGCGGGGGAGAATATCATCTCCACCAGCAATCTGTATGGTGGAACGTACAATCAGTTCAAGGTCACATTCCCGCGATTGGGGATCGGCGTGAAATTCGTTGACGGCGACGATCCGGAACAGTTCCGGAAACTCATCGATGAGAAGACGAAAGCGATCTATCTGGAGACCATCGGAAATCCGCGCCTGAATATCCCTGATTTCGAAGCGATCGCGAAGGTGGCACACGATAACGGTATCCCGCTCATCGTGGATAATACATTCGGTGCCGGTGGATATCTCGCCCGTCCGATCGAACATGGTGCCGATATCGTCACCCATTCCGCTACCAAGTGGATCGGCGGGCACGGAACATCCATCGGCGGCGTCATTGTCGACTCCGGGAAATTCAACTGGGGGAATGGAAAATTCCCGATCTTCACTGAACCGAGCCCCGGATATCATGGACTCAAATTCTGGGACGTTTTCGGTACTCCCGGTCCGTTCGGTAACATTGCCTTCGCGATCCGTGCCCGGGTGGAAGGACTTCGCGATCTTGGTGCTGCGATCAGTCCGTTCAACTCGTTCCTGCTGCTGCAGGGACTCGAAACGCTCTCGCTCCGCGTGGAACGTCATAACCAGAACGCACTGCAGCTGGCACAATGGCTGGAGAAGCATCCGCTGGTGGAATGGGTCTCCTATCCTGGACTGAAGGATCATCCGTACCATGCGAATGCAAAGAAGTACTTGCGCAACGGGTTCTTCGGTTCCATCCTGGTGTTCGGCATCAAAGGAGGTGCGGAAGCAGGGAAGACGTTCATCAACAACGTGAAGCTGGCCAGTCTGTTGGCCAATGTGGGCGATGCTAAGACACTCGTCATCCATCCTGCATCCACGACCCATGAACAGCTGAATCAGGAAGAACAGCTGCTCTCGGGTGTCACGCCGGACCTCCTCCGCGTTTCTGTCGGCATCGAACACATCGAGGATATCATCGAGGATTTCGATGAAGCGCTGCGTGCCGTGCGCCAAGCTGAAGCTGTGACGGTGTGATGCCGTCCGATACCTGTCGGGTCCTCGAGGCCTGACAGGTATTGTTTCCGTTCTCGAGAAATGTTTACGATCATCGATGTCCTTCACAAATTCTGATATCATCTCCACCCGATCGATACAATTGTTCGATACCGCATCGCCGTTGGCAATGGAATGCGGAACGGTGCTTCCGTCGGTCACGGTCGCCTACGAAACGTACGGCACGCTCAATGCCGCGGGCACTAATGCAGTGCTTGTGTGCCACGCTCTCACCGGCAGTGCTCACGCCGCTGGAAGATCCACTGCAGATCCGAAGTCCGCAGGATGGTGGGATTCTTTCATCGGACCGGGACGGCCGCTGGATACCGATGCCTATTTCGTTATCAGTTCGAATTTCCTCGGCGGGTGTTATGGCACGACCGGATCGAATTCCATCGATCCTTCGACCGGCGCACGGTATGGACTCTCATTCCCGCAAATGACCGTGCGGGACATGGTGCGCGTGCAGAAGGAGCTCGTGTCAACGCTTGGAGTGCAGCGTCTCGCGGCCGTCATCGGCGGTTCGTTGGGAGGGATGCAGGTATTGGAGTGGGGAGTGATGTATCCGGAGATGGTCGCATCACTCATTCCCATTGCCACATCCGCTCAACATTCCCCTTGGGCGATCGGTCTCAACGATCTTGCCCGTCAGGCGATCATGAACGATCCTGAATGGCGGAATGGAAATTATTACGAGCACGATCAACCGGAGAAAGGCTTCTCGCTCGCGCGGCAGATCGCGATGATGAGTTACCGCAGCGGTACGGAATTCTCACAGCGTTTTGGCCGTGACCGCAGGGATGATTCGCTGAATGTCCGATTCGATCCAATGAATCTGTTTCAAGTGGAAAGCTATCTCCGATACCAAGGAGTGAAGCTGGTAGAACGTTTCGATGCCAATACATATCTCTATATTACCAGAGCGATGGACCTGCATGATATCGCTCTCGGCAGGGGATCGGTGCAAAAGGTTCTTGGAGCGATGAATGTGCCGGTCCTCTGCGTCGGTATCGACTCTGATATTTTGTATCCTGCCTCAGAACAGCGTGCCATCGCAACCGCTATTCCCGGCGCTGTCTATAAGGAGATCACCTCGCCCTTTGGACATGATGCTTTTCTCATTGAATTTGAGCAAATGGCGTCGATCGTCCGTGATTTTCTGAACCGTTAGAAAATCCTCATTCCTGTTACTTTCATCTTGATTTCAAATCAGAAGGAAGCTAAATTTCACCCAAGAAAACGCTTCCATTTTTAAAGGGTGTCATATGAAATTGAAAATCATCTTTTTTACAATCCTGTTGCCATTGTTTTCATTTGGTCAGATCTATGCACCGGATGGTTTGAGAATGCCAGGTGATTGGAATTCATTCGTGAATTCGCTCAACATGGGTGGCACATTCGATCTTGTGAAGAGTTCAAGCGGTGCAACGACCCGTTGGAACACGAAATTTCAATATTCGGGAATCACCGGTGATCAGAAATTCAAGTTTGCGAGCGGCGGAGCAGGGAATCCTTGGGGGAATCAATGGTATTTTGGAGATTTTGGCTCTGAAGATGCTTCATCGTTGAATGTGCTGCAAACGTATACCTGGACCAATAATGGCTCTGTGGCAAACAACAAAGTATCTGTGACGAATGGCAGATGGTATACTGTGAATTGGAAGGATAACGGATATACTGCTACTCAAGCGATCATCATGGAGACAGAGAATGAACCCGTGACCATCACCGGCGTCGTCAATAATTTCTCTTCTCGCGGTTCCGGGAATGATGGCACTGTGACGATCACGTTGAACACTAGTTTGTCCACCGGCGAGAAAGTGTTTGTGCGGTATACAACGGACGGATGGAGTACTTCAGCATTCGTAGAGGCAAGCGGTACGAACACGACCTATACCGCCACGATACCCGACGCAGCGATAATCGGATATAATGGGAATGATGAATATTATGTTCTGACGACCACCGTTGCAAGCCCCGCACATGCGGATGCAGATCTGATCACGATCAATCTGAACAATAACGGCGGTAGTAATTATCCTCTCCCGGTCGTTCTGTCATCACTCATCGGTTCGGCTTCCCGGAATATGGTCATATTGAAGTGGAACACTGCATCGGAAATAAACAATGCAGGTTTCGAGGTGCAACGGAAGATCGCTGGCGAATGGAAGGAACGTGCTTTCATGGAAGGTCACGGCACAACCAATGCTCCCCAGCATTATCAGTTCACCGATTCGAATGTACCGGCAGGGAAGCAGGTCTACCGACTGAAACAGATGGACCGTGATGGAAAATTCTCTTATAGTGCTGAAGTGGAAGTGTTCGTTGGATTGACCGCTGGCGACTATGCTCTTTCACAGAATTTTCCCAACCCTTTCAATCCATCCACCTCATTCACATTTGCCGTACAACAACAGCAGCATGTGCAGGTAAAAGTCTTCAATCTGGTCGGTCAGGAAGTGGCGACACTGGTCAACGGACTTGTTGAACCGAATGTGCTGCAGAAGGTGGATTTTAACGCATCTCAACTCTCGAGCGGTGTCTATTTTTATGCTCTTCGTACGGCCGACCGGCATGAGATCCGCAAGTTTATGCTCATGAAATAAGAGAATCCGCCCTTTGGCGGTCATCATCCCGCTCTGTCCTAGGCAGAGCGGGATTTTTTTTTCTCCCGTTTTATGCGTATTTTGAAGCAAAGAGAAAGAAAAAATGTCAAAACCTATCGTAGCAATCGTCGGACGCCCGAACGTGGGCAAATCAACCTTCTTTAACCGTTTGATCGGTATGCAGACCGCTATCGTCGATGATGCGCCCGGCATTACGCGGGATCGTCACTATGCTGAAGCGGAGTGGATCGGTCGTCCATTCACCATCATCGATACAGGCGGATTCGTCCCGGATTCGGATGAAGTATTCGAGAAAGCGATCCGTGAACAGACCCAGATCGCGATCGAAGAATCCGATAAGATCATCTTTGTGGTGGATGGGAAAGAGGGGTTGACTCACATGGATAAGGACCTGGCGAATATACTCCGGAAGGAGAACAAAAAAGTTCTGCTGATCGTTAATAAAGTGGATTCGTCGAAGGAAGAATCGAATTCCGCCCAATTCCATAGTTTAGGTCTCGGTGAACCGTATACCATCGGCGCCTTAGGCGGAAGAAAGATCGGTGATTTTCTTGATGTGTTAACGAAGGATTTCGGTGTCGACCTGGTCGATAAAAAAGAGGATTCGCAATTGCGGATCGCGATCATCGGCAAACCGAATGTCGGCAAATCGTCGATGGTGAACGCTTTGATCGGAAAGGAACGGTCCATTGTCACTCCGATCGCCGGAACAACCCGTGATTCGATCGATTCGCTCTACACCTATAACGGCGAGGAAATTTTGCTGGTGGATACCGCCGGCTTGATGCGGAGAAGCAAGATCCGTCAGAATGTTGATTTTTATTCGACCCTCAGAACGTTGAAAGCGATCGATCGGTGCAACCTCGCCATCATTCTGTTTGATGCGAGTATCCCGCTGGAGAAACAGGATTTCCGCATCGTGCAGACGGCCGCGGAAAAGAATATTGGCGTTGTCCTCGGGATCAATAAATGGGATGCGGTGGAAGGGAAGGAGACGAATTCGATGATCCGCTTCGAAGAAGCGTTGCGGGAAAAACTCCGGCAGTATGATTATATACCCGTGGTGTTCGTTTCCGCCAAGACGAAACAGCGCTTGCCGAAACTTATGGATCTGGCGAAAACCGTCCATACGAACCGGGCGATGAGGATCCCGACCAGCTCCCTGAACGATACATTGCTGGCGGATGTGAAGCGATACCCGCCGTCCAATAAAACGGGCAGGGATATCAAACTGAATTATGTGACACAGGTAAAGACATCACCGCCGGTCTTTGCATTCTTTGCGAACGAACCTGACCTTGTCTCTGAGCAATACAAAGGGTTCCTGCGAAATAGGATCAGACATCACTATGGCTTTGTCGGTGTACCGTTGATCCTTGTCTTCAAGAAAAAAAGAAAATAAATATTCAACGGAGTCCGCATGAGCAATCTCACCGTCATCGATCATCCTCTCGTTCAGCGTGATGTCGCCATCCTTCGGGATAAGGATACGCCCAATCATCAGTTCCGCAACGTGCTCAACCGCATCGCCGGCATGATGGCCTTCGAGGTCACCAAGAATTTCCCGGTCCAGGAATATTCCCTCCAGACACCTCTCGAACAGACCACCGGTGTCCGCCTGAAGGACCATGTCGTCATCGTTCCCATCCTCCGCGCTGGACTCGGCATGGTGGAAGGATTCAGGAACGTT
>JAVBYA010000485.1 GCA_030824295.1 Bacteroidota bacterium | reverse complement strand
TGCGAAAAAAACCCCATATAGTCTCACCGGGTGACGATAAATCGCCATAATGACGATTTATCGTCGTCGTTTCTCATTGGGAGGAATTGAATCGCCGAATTTCGTGAAAAACTGAAGAATAAATCTGGAACGGTTTTTATATAATACAGGGGAAAGCGGACCAACAGGAGAATATGATGACGAAAAAAAGATTGATGGTCGGAGGGGTGATCCTGTTCGTTCTTTCTTCCGTGTTCACATACTATTTCTATCAGTATTCCGTCAGTGTGGATGGTGTCGTGCACCGGACGGAGATCATCGTGCCGTCGGACAGCACCGGAGATGGAAAAGAGGTCATCTATATCAGTGTCATTTCCCGGTATCCCCCGAATATCATCTACCGGGGATATCAGCCGCTGCTGGATTACATGACGAGCCGCACGCCGTACCGGTTCAAACTGAAGCTCTGCACGGATTACAACGAAGCGGTCCGGATGCTCATCACCAAGCAGGCGGCGGCGGCCTTCCTCGGATCGTACGTCTATATTAAGGCACACGAAGAACACGGCGTGATCCCCATTCTGAAACCATTGAACAGCAATCACGAACCGTTCTCCCGCTCCGTCCTCTTCACCGCAGGAACGAACTCCGTCTACAGCGTGAACGACCTGCGCGGAAAACGGATCGCACTCCCGTCCGAGGAATCATACTCGGCCAACTGGCTGCTGCACTCCGTGCTGAAGAACCATGGACTGCAGACGCAGGACCTCGGTGCGGCGGAGAACTTCGCGCATCATCAGACGGTGATCGACAATGTGATGCGGGGTGCGTTCGATGCGGGCGTCACACGCGAACATCTCATTGAACGGATACGGAACCGGAACGTCCGCGTGCTGATGTACTCCGATCCGTTCCCCAGTTCTCCGATCGTGGTCGCACAGGACCATTCGCGGCCGGTGGTGGAAGCCATCACCGAAGCATTGCTCAGTGTGAAACGATTGGATTCCGGACCGGACGATGTGACGAAAGGGTGGGACAATGAGTTCATCTACGGGTTCGTCAAAGCATCGGATGCCGATTACGATGCGGTGAGGGCCATCCGACGATGACGCCGCTGCCGCTTCAGAATGTCCGCTCCAGTCTCCGCACCCGCATCCTGCTCCTTACCGGCACGGTGGTGGTCCTGCTGATGCTCGTCATCTCGTTCATCCTCCTCTTCAAATGGCGCGAGATCATCATCCAGAAAGAGGCGGACAATGCCGCGGCGGTCTCGAAGACCTTCGCCGTTACGGTGCTCGATGCAATGATCTTCGAACAGACCTCCGAGTACCGGAAGGAGTTCATCCTGGAAACATACGTGGAGAACTTCATCCAGCGGATGGGGAACGTGACCTATGTGGAGATCCTCGACCGCACCGGCATGCCGATCATCCGCATCCCCGGTGAACCCGGGAACACCTCCCCGCTGCTGTTCGACCACCGTCAAGTATCACGCGGTGTCCAGGAGACCGTCATCTACGAGAATCCGGTCTGCGGATGGACCGTTGAAGTGACCCAGCCCCTCTTCTTCTCCCGCACGTACTGGGGGAATGCCCGCATCGGCTTCAATGCGCAGCCGGTCCGGGACGAGATCAGCAGCGTCTTCTTCCTGCTCCTCTCCTCCACCATCACCGTCACCTCCATCGTGCTGCTGATCCTCTACGTGTCCATCAACCGCATGACCGCCTCCATCGAGCGGCTGGTCCGCGCGATCGACTCCATCGATTTCTCGTCGGATGCCGTCATCGATGCACCGCGCCAGCAGGATGAGATCGGATACTTCTACCGGCATTTCATCCTCCTGCAGGAACGGCTGGATAATTCCAAGCGGGCGCTGGAACAGGCGCAGCAACAGATCTATCATGCGGAGAAGCTCGCATCCATCGGCCGGCTTGCTTCCGGCGTGGCCCATCAGGTGAACAATCCGCTCAACGGCATCAAATCCTGCCTCTACGCCATCAAACGGAACCCGGCCGATACCATGAAGTCGCTGGAGTATCTGGAACTCATCAACGAAGGGATCGAGAGCATCGAAGTGGTGGTGAAGAAACTGCTCGGTTTCGCCCGGCAGCAGCCGGTCTCGGAACAGCTCATTGCCGTGAACGATGCCATCCGGAAAGTGACCTCCCTGTTCGAACTACGGCTGAAGGAGAAACAGATCGAGGTCCGGCTGGAACTGCAGGAAGGTCTAGCACCTGTCCGCATCGACGACCATCTGTTCCAGGAGGTGGTGATGAACCTGCTTCTGAACAGTTACGACGCCATCACCCGCAACGGCGTGATCACCTTCACCACCGGTCAGCAGCCGAACGGCATGGTCTTCATGTCCATCACCGACAACGGCGAAGGGATCTCCCCGACGGACCAGAAGAAGATCTTCGATCCGTTCTTCACCACGAAGGCGGTCGGAACCGGCACCGGACTGGGACTCTCCGTCTGCATGGGTATCATCGAATCACACGGCGGCCGGATCGATGTCCGCAGCACGCCGAACACCGCTACCACATTCACGATCCACCTCCCGGCCGACCATGAAGAAGAAACTGCTCATCATTGAGGATGAAAAGATCACCCGGACCCTCCTCAGCGATATTCTCACGCTGGAAGGGTACGAGGTCCACACCGCCGAGGACGGCGACGAAGGGATGCGGATCTTCCGCACGGAACTTCCCGCTATTGTCATCACGGACCTCCGCCTGCCGAAGATGAACGGCATCGATATCCTCACGGCCATCCGCGAGAGCGCACCGGAATGCAAGGTCATCCTCATCACTGCGTATGCCAGCGTGGATACGGCGGTCCGCTCCCTGAAGCTCGGCGCATATGATTATCTGACCAAACCGTTCTCACCGGAAAAACTCATCGCCATCCTCCGGAACATCGATCAGCTCCAATCGGTGATGTCCGAGAACGAGGAACTGAAGTCGCGCCTGCAGACACTGGAGGACAAGAGCATCATCGGCACCTCCCCCGCCATGGCGCGCGTGCTGCAGACCATCCGCCAGATCGCGCACAACGATTCCACCGTCCTGATCGAAGGGGAGAGCGGCACCGGCAAGGAACTGGTGGCGCGCGCACTGCATACCGCCAGTGCTCGCCGCGCACAGCCGTTCGTCACCGTCAGTGTCTCCAGTATACCCGAAAGCATCCTGGAGAGCGAGCTGTTCGGACATGAGAAAGGTTCGTTCACCGGCGCCATCAAACAGCATATCGGATATTTCGAACGGGCCAACAACGGCACCCTCTTCATCGACGACATCGACGATTTTCCGCTCACCGTTCAGGTGAAACTCCTCCGGGTGATCCAGGAACGCGAACTGACGCATATCGGCGGTTCGCAGAACATCCCGATCGACGTCCGGATCATCTGCGCCACCAAACTCGATCTTCGCGCGAAAGTGGCGGACAAGTCATTCCGCGAGGACCTCTACTACCGGCTGAACATCATCCCGCTCAAACTCCCGCCGCTGCGCGAACGGAAGGAGGATATCCCCCTGCTCGTGGAGCACTTCTTCCGCAAGCACCGTGCGGACGATAAGATCATGCTCCTTACCGGCGCCATCTATCAGAAACTGCAGGCATACCATTGGCCCGGCAATGTACGCGAGTTGGAGAACATCGTGGAGCGCATGATCGCACTCTCGTTCAGCGGACAGATCGATGCCACCGTGATCGATCTGGACCGCCGCGCGGAGGATCGCGGCGCAGGTCCCGAGGATCTCTCCCGGTACTCTTCCTTTGAAGAATATATCCAGAGCAAGGAGAAGATCATCCTGGAATGGGCGCTCGCACAGACGGGCAGCAGTATCACCGATGCGGCGAAGCTGCTGAACATCCCGCGCACGACGCTGACCAGTAAACTCTCCCGGCTCTTCCCCGATCTCAAGTGAACGTCCGGCCGCAGTACAGCCGGGCGTAACCGCACATCATGGAGGCAACACCATGCTCAACATCGCACTCTTCGGTCCCCCCGGCGCCGGAAAAGGGACGCAATCCGAATTCCTCATCCAGCGCTACGATCTGTTCTACATCTCCACCGGCGATATGCTCCGGAAGGAGATCGCCGCCGGCACCGCGCTGGGGCATGAAGCACAGGGGATCATCGCCTCCGGCGGGCTCGTTCCGGACGAGATCATCGTCCAGCTCATCGAGAAGACCATCATCGAACACCCCGACTCCAACGGATTCCTCTTCGACGGATTCCCGCGCACATATGTGCAGGCATACATCCTGGAGGGATTGATGCTGAAGCTCAACACTTCCCTCTCCTGCCTCATCAGTCTGAATGTGCCGGAGGACGAATCGGTCGCGCGTCTGCTGAAACGGGGTGCAACCTCCGGCAGAAGTGATGATAATGAGACCGTCATCCGCAACCGACTGCGTGAGTACAGCGAGAAGACCGTACCTGTATTGAGATTCTACGAGGAACGGGGGATCTGCCGCACCATCGACGGCACGGCGAGCGTGGAAACGGTGCAGCAGCGTATCGCCGAGGTCATCGCAGCGGAATTGCAGAAGAAGTTACTGAACATCGTCCTGTTCGGGTATCCCGGTTCCGGACGAGGATCACAGGGGAAAGCGCTGGCAGAGAAATTCGGACTGGAATACATCGCAACCGGCGCGATGCTGGGAAAGGAGATCGAACAGCGGACGCCGGTCGGACAAAAGGTGCTGGAACTGTACGAGAACGGTTCGCTGGTGCCGGATGAGATCGTTGTACAGCTGCTCGAACGCCGTCTGGCGGAGACGAAACATGCCAAAGGATTCATTTTCAAAGGATATCCCCGGACGCTGGTGCAGTCATACATCCTGGACGGTTTGCTGCGGAAACACGGTTCGTCCATCTCCATGATCATCGAGATCGAAGTGCCGCCGCTGGAACTCATCCACCGTCTCGATCTGCGGAGCAAAACGGACCGCTGCATGCCGTACGACAACAGCACCTCTAAGATCGTCACACGGCTGAAGGAGCATGAGGAGAAGACCGTGCCGGTCATTGCAAAATACAATCAGCTGCACGGCGTGACGAAGATCGACGGGATGGGAACGTTCGATGAGGTCTTTGCTCGGCTCGCTGCCGAAGTGGAGCACGGTTTCAAACGGATGCGGTGACTCAAGTTGAGTCGCCCGCTTTTCGTATAGACTGCTTCTTACCCGGCAGTATCCTCTTCACATGTCGGCGATTTTCCGTACCTTCCTTGGTTCATTTCTCACCATTCCCGGGGTCCATGATGAAATATTTCCTGACCGGCGCGACCGGTTTCCTCGGCGGTGCACTCGCCCGCCTTCTCCGCGAACGCGGTCACGAAGTTGTTGCACTCGTCCGTTCACCGCAGAAAGCTGCGGCACTCACAGCAATGGGCGTCACGGTCGTCACGGGAGATATCACCGAGAAGGAGAGCATGCGCGGACCGATGCGCGGATGCGACGGTGTGTTCCATGTTGCCGCGTGGTATAAGGTCGGCGCGCGGGACCGGTCGATGGCATGGAACATCAATGTGGAAGGAACGCGCAACGTTCTCGAACTGATGAAGGAACTGCAGATACCCAAAGGGGTCTACACCAGTACGATCGGCATCAATTCGGACACCCATGGGACCGTTCCCGATGAATCATACCATTTCACCGGGACATTCATCACGGAGTACGAGCGGACGAAAGCCGCCGCACATACCGTGGCTCAGCAGTTCATGGATGCGGGACTTCCCTTGGTCATCGTCATGCCGGGACTCATCTACGGTCCGGACGGCACCAGCATGACCGACGATGCCATCCGCCTGTTCCTTCGCGGATTACTCCCTGCCGTTCCGCAGAATGTTGCGTTCAGCTGGGCGCATGTGGACGATACTGCCGAAGCACACATCCTGGCGATGGAAAAAGGAACCGTCGGAGAGAAATATATCATCGCCGGAGAACAGTGCACCTTGACGGAAGCCTTCACCCTCGCTGCTGCCATCACCGGAAAGCGCCGTCCGCTGTTCCTGCCGCCGGCTCTGCTGAAGTTCTCTTCCGCATTGGCGGCAGTGATAGAGAAGGTCATTCCGCTTCCGGCGATGTATTCCGCCGAATCGCTCCGTGTGCAGGCAGGGGTCACGTATAT
>JAVBYA010000176.1 GCA_030824295.1 Bacteroidota bacterium | reverse complement strand
TACGGCCGATGCGGTGCACGAACTCCTCCGTATCCTGCGGCAGATTGTAATTGATCACATGCGAGATGGCGTCCACATGGATGCCGCGCGAGGCGACGTCCGTTGCCACCAGCACCCGCACGCTGCCGTCGCGGAAGTTCTCCAGACGTTTGATGCGCTGCCGCTGGTCCACATCGCCCGAGAGGACGGTGCAGGAGATGCCGTAGGTTTCCAGACGTTCCTTCAGGTCGCGTCCCACATCGCGCCGGTTGACGAACACCAGCACCCGCTCGAGATGTTTCTGCATCATCAGATTATAGAGAAGGTTGAACTTCTCATCCTTGGTGGTGATGTAGGTGATCTGCTCGATGGCGGAGACCGCCATTGTGTCCGGTGTGACGGTCACGGCGATCGCCTGACGCGTCCAGCTTTCGGCAAGGCGCTTCACTTCGGAGTTCATCGTGGCGGTGAAGAACATCGTCTGCCGTTCCGATTTCTGCGGCGTGCTGAGCACGATGCTCCGCACAGCGGGGATGAAGCCCATGTCGAGCATCCGGTCCGCTTCGTCGATGATGAGGATCTCGGTCTTGCCGAGGTCGACGAATTTCTGCTTCTTGAAATCGATGAGACGTCCCGGTGTTGCCACCACCACGTCCACTGTTTCGTGTTTCAGACTCTGCTGCTGCTTTCCGTAGTCGATGCCGCCGACCAGCGACAGGACCGTGCAGTTCGTATATTTGCCGAGCAGGTTCGCATCCTTCTCGATCTGCATCGCCAGTTCTCGCGTCGGCGCCAGGATGAGCGCCCGCGGCGTTCCTTTCTTCTGGTCCTTGAGCGGGTTCCGCAGGATGTGCGAGAAGATGGTCAGCAGGAACGCGGCGGTCTTGCCGGTGCCGGTCTGCGCCTGCGCGGTCACATCGTCCCCGCGGAGCGAGATCGGGAGCACCTGTGCCTGCACTTCGGTGCAGTACTGGAAGTTCAGGTCCGCAATGGCATGCATGATCTCCGGAGGGAATTCGAAATCCTGGAACCGCGTCTTCCCGTCCTCCACCGGCACTTTGAACGTTGATGCATCCCACGGTTCGGTCGAAACGATCTTCTTCGGACGCTCCTGCGCCACTTCCAGCACCACGCCGTTCTGCTTCTCTTTATCCTGCTTCTCGTGCCGTGCACGATACTCTTCCCGTGTCTCCCGTTTCTTCCCGTCGCGCGGGTGGCGGACCGGTCCCGTCTTCTCCGGGGACTGCTTGCGCTGCGGGTGCGGGTGCTGTTTTGGGGACTCTTTTTGAGGGGTGGCGTTCGGGGGAATGACGCTCTTCGGTTTGGCGCCGAGGAGCGATTTTATCTTTGTAACGAGATTCTTGAGCAAGGTATGATTCCGATAATGGATCGTGTCGTGAATTGCTCTATTAATATACAAAATTCGTTCCTATGGTCATACAATGAAACCGGATCGCCCGACCGGCGTAACAATCTGTTCAATATCATTGGATTATCAGGAGGAATTGGATGAAAAGGATCTTGGCCGCATCAGCACTGATACTCGTATTCACCGGTTGCGGTCCGGTCTGGCGGTCGCCGGACTATTTCACGGCGTACGACAGCATCGACCTGAAGGAACCGATCCTCACGATGGAACAATACTCCGAGCGGGCGAAGGAGCATCCCCGGCCGTACATCGTAACGCTGGGGGATTCGATCCTCCTTTTTGGTGCGGAGCATACGAAAGATCCGGCTGATCCGCAGATCGATTCCATCCGCGCACAGTGGGAACGGTTCGCACCGACCGTGGCGTTGGTGGAAGGCCGTCTGGGATTCCTCTTCCGCTGGAGCTCGGATCCAGTATCGAATTATGGTGAAAGCGGACTTGTGTTCGACCTGGCGAAGCAGCGCGGAATTCCTGCTTATACATGGGAGCCGCCGGTCGAAGCAGAGGTCGCGTGGGTGCTTCGTTCGCATTCGGCGAAACGGACGGCGCTCTTCTATATATTGCGTCCCTATTTCGGACAGAGGAAATTCGGCCGGCCGGACGATCCGGACGGGATGGTGGAAGGGACCATCGGACGAAGGACGAAGTGGAAAGGACTCGAAGGCTCCATCGGTTCTGTTGCAGAGATCGACTCGATATGGAAAGCCGATTTTTCCGGAAGGGGCGATTGGCGGGAGACCGATGACCGGTACGGATGGCCCGGATATCTGGGAGAGATCGGCGCTGCGTCCAATGCTTTCAGGGATGAGCATTTCGCCCGGGTCATCATCCATCTCGCACGGAACGGCGAACGGGTCTATGCCGTCTGCGGTTCCAGCCATGCCGTGAAACTGGAATCGGCCCTCCATTCAACACTGAAATGAACCTCTGCCGGCATTGACAACTGTCAATTGAATGGGAATCTCCATTGATGTATATTGGAAGCATCAAGGAGTGTTCTGTATGAAAGCAGCCCGGTTGTTCATACTCTTGCTGGCGGTCTCCCTGCTCACCGCCGAAGAGTCAACACACAAATATTGGATCTATTTCTCAGCGAAGGACCGTTCCGTCCTTACCAAGAACGCATCGCCGGCGGAAGTGACCGCCGTGACCGGCGTTTCGCAGCGTGCATTGGCGCGCCGTGCGAAGGTCGGACAGAGCTCTATCGCAGCAGAGGATCTTCCGGTCGATGCCGCGCATCTTGCCGCGCTGAAATCGCGGGGGATCGATGTACAGAACACCTCCCGCTGGTTCAATGCCGCAACCGCGTATCTCACCGCTGCGCAGCGTGATGCTGTTGCACTCCTTCCGTTCGTCCAACGCGTGGAACCGGTCGCCGTCTTCCGCCGCATCGACCTGCCGAAGACCGATGCTCCGCCGCCGCCGCTGAGCAAAGCCGCTGTCAACAAACATTCCTACGGCAGCTCCGAAGTACAGATGAATCTGATGAACGCCATCGCCGTGCACAACATCGGCATCTCCGGACGCGGTGTGCTGGTCGGCATGCTCGATACGGGCTTCCGCTGGAAACTGCACGAAGCGATGAAGGATATGAAGGTGATCGCGGAATACGATTTCATCCAGAAGGACAGCGTCACAGCGAACGAAGGAACGGACAGGAGCGACCAGGATTCGCATGGCACTTCCTGCATGTCCCTGGTCGGCGGATACTTCGAAGGAAAGCTCGTCAGCTCTGCGTACAACGCACACTTCATCCTCGGCAAGACGGAATACGTCCCGACCGAAACGAATGCAGAAGAGGATAACTGGGTCGCCGCCATCGAATGGATGGAAGCGCAGGGTGTGGATGTGGTGAGCAGTTCGCTCGGATACAAAGGATTCGATCTGGGACAGAAGAGTTATTTCTACGCGGATATGAACGGCAAGACCGCCACCACCAGCAAGGCCGCCACGATCGCCGCACGCAAAGGTGTGGTCGTGGTGAATGCGATGGGGAACGAGGGCTCCACCGGTATTCCTCCAACCCTCACCTCGCCGGGGGATGCGGACAGCATCATCTCCGTCGGCGCTGTGACGAGTGCCGGTATCGTTGCATCGTTCAGCTCCAACGGACCGACGAGCGACGGAAGGACCAAACCCGATGTTTCCACACAGGGAGTGGCGACCTATGCCACCGTGCCTTCCGGTGCCTACTCATCCAATTTCAACGGTACCTCGGCGGCGACACCGCTTGCTGCCGGCGTGGCCGCGATGCTCCTCAGTGCCCGTCCGGAGCTGACGCCGATCCAGGTGCGCGATGCGATGCGGAACACAGCCAGCATGAATGCCTCTCCGAACAACACGATTGGATGGGGGATCGTGAATGCGTATCAGGCAGTGCTGTACCACGGCATGGTCATCGGCACCGATCCGGAGATCACCGCCGGAACGGCGGGGGCGGTGAACGTCGGCATCTACGTCGTGTCCAAATCACAGATCAACACCGATTCCGTAACACTTCATTATTCCCTGAACAACGGCGCATCGTTCACCGCCGTGCCGATGACCATCACGGAAGTGATCGATGCATCGACGAACTCCGGCAAGTATACCGCTGTCATTCCCGCCTCTGCCGCTGCGCCGAAGTTCTACGTTCGTGCGGTGGATGCCGAGAACAAACCGCGCACGAGTCCGTACACATCGCCGGCGGACCTGTACGATGCGAAGAGCGGCACGCTCATCGTCGGACCGAAACAGGGGATCCCATCGTCGTTCGTGCTCTATCCGAACTATCCCAATCCGTTCAATCCCTCTACGATGATCTCGTACGATGTTCCGGCGACCGGTCCGGTCACGTTGAAAGTGTTCGATCTGCTAGGACGCGAGGTGCGGACGCTCGTGCAGGAAGTTCAGACACCGCGCAATTACTCCGTTCGCTTCGATGCGGATGGTTTGTCGAGCGGCGTCTATCTGTACAGACTGCAGCTGGGGGACCGTGTGCTGAGCAGCCGGATGATGCTGCGGAAGTGACCGCTCATTCTGCGGCGTGAGAAATTCCATCCCCAAGGCATTGGTCTTGGGGATTTTTATTGTACATTTATCCACCTATGAGCCTGACGTTCCACACGCCGATCTTCGTTGTCCTTCTGCTCGTTCTTGCATCGTTCGCCCTTTCGTATTTCGTGTACCGGCACACCGTACCGGTCGTATCCGGCGCCATGCGGTCGCTGCTGATCCTGCTCCGCGGAACGGCACTCGCGCTCATCCTGCTGGCGGTCTGTGAACCGCTCTTCCGTTTCATCTTCACCGAAGAACAGCGTCCGGTCATTGCTCTGCTGGTGGATAATTCCCTCAGCATGTCCCAGAAGGATGGTTCGGGCGATAAAGGGGAGGCGCTCAACGGACTCCTGAAGGGGAACGGTGTCCGCTCGCTTGCTTCGTCCGCAGACCTCCGTCTCTTCACCTTCTCGCACATGCTTTCGCCCCTTGCGCCGGAATCGCTCGCGCTGAACGGCGGCACCACGAACATCTCGGATGCGCTCCGTTCTGCACTCCGCTCTGTGGACGGACTGCAGGGGATCGTGCTGCTCACGGACGGCAACTACAACGCCGGTTCCAATCCGCTCTATGATGCGGAGAAGAGCCGTATCCCGTTCTTCACCGTCGGCATCGGCGATACGAACGACCAGAAGGATATCATCCTGGCAAAGCTGATCACGAATACCATCGGTTATGTGGACGCTGCAGCGCCGGTGGATGTCACCGTCCGCTACTCCGGTATTGCGGAGAGGAACGTGACCGTTTCGCTGTTCGAGGATGGGCAGAAGCTGGATGAACGGCGCATCACTCTCACATCGGCTTCCGGTGCGGCCGAGATCCCGGTGCAGTTCACGTACACTCCCAAGAAGGATGGTGCAAAGAAATTGACCGCGGCCGTCACTGCAGCGGAAGGGGAGCTGACCGCAAAGAACAACAGCCGCTCCGCCATGGTGAAGGTGCTCAGGAATAAAATGAATGTTGCGGTCATCGCCGGCACCGTTACTCCGGACGTTGCCGCAGTGATGCAGACGATGGAAGCGGACGCGAACATCGAAGCGCATCTCTTCTATCAGCTTCCCGGCGGCGCGTTCCGTCCGCAGGACCAGGGCGACGAACTCCAGCCGGCGCTCGCCGCCGCGGATGCGCTTATTCTCATCGGATTCCCGACCGCGCAGACCACGGCCGCATCATTGGATTTGGTCCGGCAGGCCGTGGAATCCCGCTCGCTCTCCGTTCTGTTCATCGCCGGCAGACTGCTGGACCTCTCCAAGGTCCGCACGCTCGAACGATTCCTTCCGTTCACCGTGGCCGCTGCGCGGATGGATGAACAGTTGGTCCTTCCATCCATTGCGGAACGCTTCCGCCGTCATCAGCTGCTCGGGAATGATAAGGAAGTTTGGGACGGGCTGCCGCCTCTTTTCTATTCACTCCCTTCGTTCACAGCAAAACCGGAAGCGCAATCGGTCATCGGCGTGAAGATCCAGAATGTAACACTCTCCAATCCGCTCTTCCTGGTCCGCAATATCGGCAGCGCACGTTCCGCGGCGCTGCTGGGGTATGGCCTGAACCGCTGGAAGGTGCTCGCCGGCTCGGCGGACGAAACGAAAGGGTTCTTCGTCACCTGGTTCTCATCGCTCGTCCGCTGGCTCGCGGTGCGCGAGGAGGATAAGTTCCTCCGCGTGGAACCGTCCAAAG